>CALCCH010000432.1 GCA_937899855.1 uncultured Saprospirales bacterium
CTGAGCGGCAGTGATAAAATCGAGGTCCTTCGCGGCCTTCTTCATTTTGTTTTCCGTGGCGGTAATTAGGTTTTCCAACTGGTCGCGATTCATGTAATTGAGTACCGGATCGGCGGCTACGCTCGATGCCTCGGGCTCGATGTAGGCCTTGCTCTTCTTCCCACGAATATCGAGAATGGAGCTTTGACTGAGGATCTCCTCCTTGCTCTTAGATACCGTCCGTGGTACGATGTCGTGCTCTTCGTTGTAAGCGATATGGATGCTCCGCCGACGATTGGTTTCGTCGATCGTCCGCCGCATCGAATCCGTTACTTTATCGGCGTAAAAGATGACCAAACCATTGGCATTCCGGGCGGCACGTCCGGCGGTCTGGGTCAGGGAGCGCGCATTACGGAGGAAGCCTTCCTTGTCCGCATCCAGAATGGCCACCAGGGAGACCTCGGGCAAATCCAGCCCCTCCCGCAACAGGTTGACGCCCACCAGCACGTCAAATTTGCCCAGACGCAAATCCCGCAAAATCTCCACCCGCTCCATCGTATCCACTTCGGAGTGAATGTACCGGCACTTGACGTCCAATTTGAGCATGTACTTACTCAGCTCCTCCGCCATCCGCTTGGTCAGAGTAGTCACCAGTACGCGCTCCCCCCGCTCAATCCGGGTACTGACCTCGTCCAGCAGGTCGTCGATTTGGTTGAGGCTGGGGCGGACTTCGATGGGAGGATCGAGGAGCCCGGTGGGGCGAATCACTTGTTCGACGATCAGCCCGCCGGTCTGTTCCAATTCGTAATCCGCGGGGGTGGCGCTGACGAAAACGATTTGGTTGACCATGCCTTCGAATTCTCCAAAATTCAGGGGGCGATTGTCCATGGCCGAAGGGAGTCGGAAGCCGTAATTGACCAAATTGAGCTTGCGGGCGCGGTCGCCCCCCCACATACCGCGCAACTGGGGAATGGTGACGTGACTCTCGTCGATGATGATGAGGTAGTCATCGGGGAAGTAATCGAGCAAGCAGAAGGGACGGGTCCCTGGCTCGCGGCCATCAAAAAAGCGGGAGTAGTTTTCGATCCCATTGCAATAGCCCAATTCCTTGATCATCTCCAGGTCAAAAGTCGTCCGTTCCTTGATGCGTTTGGCTTCCAGAATTCGGCCCTCGCTCTCGAAGTATTTTTCCTGCGCGTAGGCTTCGTCCTGAATTTCGCGGATGATGTCGTTGATGCGATCCTTGGGAGCTATGTAGAGGTTGGCGGGGAAAATGGCCGCCTCCGTCAACGACTCGATGCGTTTGCCACTCTCCACCTCGATCCGGTCGATGGTTTCGATCTCGTCCCCATCGAAGATGATGCGCAGTCCGTAGTCGACGTAGGGCAGGTTGATGCTGACGGCTTCGCCGCGAACGCGGAAGGTGGCGCGGCTAAACTCCACCTCGGTCCGGGAGTACAGGCTGTCGTTGAGTTGGTACAGCAGGGTGCGCTGGCTGAGGGTTTGGCCCCGTTCGAGGCGAATGATGCCGGTGGCGTAATCTTCGGGATTGCCCATACCGTAAATACAGGACACCGAAGCAACGATGAGCACATCACGGCGGCCCGACAGCAGCGAAGAGGTGGCCCGTAGCCGAAGTTTGTCTACCTCTTCGTTGATCTGCAGGTCCTTCTCGATGTAGGTATCGGAGGAAACGATAAAGGCCTCGGGTTGGTAATAGTCGTAGTAGGAAACGAAATATTCAACGGCGTTGTCGGGATAATACTCTCGGAACTCGCCGGACAATATGGCTGTCAGGGGTTTGTTGAGGGTCAGTACGAACGTGGGCCGATTGATCTTGGAGATGACGTTGGCCATGGTAAAGGTTTTTCCCGAACCCGTAACTCCCAGGAGGCACTGAAATTTTTCACCTTCGTAGATCCCGTCCACCAACTGACGGATGGCTTGGGGTTGATCACCCGTGGGTACAAAGGGAGACTCGATTTTAAAACTCATAGTAAACGGTGCTATTGATGCGCTATTGGTGCGCCATTGCTTGGCTATTGGTTGACGTAATACATCTCGATCGCACCGACATTTTTGGCTTCAATCCGACCGCGCGGGCTGCAATTGAAGTGCTGGTGGATGCGATCGTGGGTGGCTTCGGAAATATTGACTTTGCCGGGATCGCAATTGGCCTCCATCCGCGCCGCCACGTTGACCGTGTTGCCCCAGATGTCGTAGGCAAATTTGTTGACCCCTACCACCCCCGCCACCACGGGACCGGTGTGCAAACCAATCCGCGCTTCGAAAAAGGGCAGCCCCAGTCGAAAGCGCTCCTGCTTGTAATCTTCTAAAAATTCCTGCATTTCCAGTGCAGCCCGAACGATATTGCGCGGCAAGCCCTTCGTCCCCTTCAAGCCGCTGGCGCACATGTAAGCGTCCCCAATCGTCTTGATCTTTTCAATATCGTCGTATTGCGAGATGATATAATCGAAACCCTTGAAGCAGTGATCTAGTTCACGAACCAGCTGCTCCGGTGTCATTTTATCGGCGATCTGCGTAAAGTTCTTAAAGTCCGTAAACAACACCGTGACCCCCTCGATCTTCTGCGCCTTGGCCTTGCCCGTATTCTTCAACTCGTCGGCAATCTGGGCGGGCAGGATATTGAGCAGCAACTCATCCGAACGGCGCCGCTCCTCCTCAATGACCTTGTTCTTCTCCTCCAGGGTTTGGCGCGCCCGGCGACTGGCCCGAAACCGGCTGTACCACAAAAGGGCCAGGGCCACGATAAATACCGAAACGATGAGTAAAATGAGGATCAAGTTGCGGCTTCGGGTCTGAACCAAATCGGCCTTGGCCAGGTCGAGCTCTTGTTCCTTGAGCAGATAGTCTTGTTCGAGTTTTTCTCGGGTCAGCTCCTTCACCTCTCGTTCTTTGCGCTGCGCCCGCGCCTCGGCTTCCTCCTTTTCCTCGGCGATGTTTACCAAGGCTTCCTCCTGCTCCGAAATCTGCTCCTCCACGATCTCCTTTTCCCGAATCAGCTCCTCCTGCTCCACCGAGAGCCGCTGTTTGTCCGTACTCAATTGATCCCGCTGCCGCTGCAAGTCGTTGACCGTTCGCCGCAGCCGGCGCTCTTCCTCCTCCAGGGCCTCCTTGTCCCGTTCCAGCTCGATCTTCTGCGCCTCGTAGCGCTGCTCCAGATCGCTGATGCTCTTTCCCTTCTGGCTAAAATAATTAAAGGCCTCCTGATTGATATCGTAGGCACGGCGGTAATTGCGATCCTTGGTAGCTATCTTACTCCGCAATACCACACTCCGGATGATGAGGTCCGAGTCATCGATCTTCATCGCGTAGTTTTGGGCCGATTTGGACCAGATTTCCACGTTGCGGTTCTTGCGCTGTCTTTCGTAAGCCCGGGCCAACAAGAGGGCCGACTGGGCCGCCATGCCGTGATTGCCCTTTTCGATGGCCAAGTCGTAGGCCTTGCGGCCGTATTCGAGCACCTTTTTACCGCGGGGCTCCTGGGCGAGCTTGAGCTTACCCAGCTCAAAGTACACCACCATCCGACGGGTCCCGTCTTCGGCCTGCCGCAATTGTTCAAGCAAATCTTTTTCGGAGAGTTGGGCGCACAGGGCAAAAGGCACCAACAGAATACCAAGCAACGTCAAACGTAATTTCATTGGATGGATGGCATTTGGAAATTGGCCAGCAAAATACAAAAATGCCCAACAAATTACGATAAAAAATAATGGGTCATTTATTCCTCAGTACTCCAAAAGCACCAGCCGAAGTCGGTTGCGGCGCTCGCTGGGAATAATCAAGGCATTGGCACCAACCTGCAGCGCATCGCGGAAGCGGAGACGGATATTTTGGGACTCGGTACTCATCACCGAATTGCGGTCAAAATTGCCATCCCCGCGGATGACGTACTCGCTGACCGTATTTTCGTTGCGGATCTCGTCGTTGAAAATCAGACGCAGCGCAGTGGGGGTTTTGAGAAGAAAAAAGGAGGAAAAAGCCGCATTGTCGTCCTGGGAATACTGCTTTTTGTGCATGACGGTTTTCCAGTGGGTGGTGCCGTCGGGGTGGATGGAATAGGCAAACAAATCGTCGTGGTAGTAGTCGATAATGTAACGGCCCCCATCTCGCCCTACGTAGCCGCGCTCTACTCCCGTGCTGCGGCGCTCCAGGCGGTGGTTGCGCTCGGCGACGAAGAGGATGCCACCGTCGCGTCGCAATACGACCTGCTGGATATTGCATTCAGACAGGCCCTTTTCCTCATCCACCCCCCGACCGGAGATGCTGGACAGGAAGGCCGCCTGGAATTCCTCGTAGCGCAGCAGGTACTTGTTGTCCGCTTGCAATTCGACCCGGAGGAAGAAATAGCCATTGGCCCGACCCCGGTTTTTTTCGGAATACAGGCCCGCCGCCACGATGCTCTGGTTGAGGTTGTCAAAGGCGAAGGAAATGTCGTAGGTCTGGTATTCGGGAGCGGGGACGGTGATCGTTTGGATGTCTTGGTTGCAGCGGTAGACTTCGTAGCGGTGTTCCTCCTGACGGCTCCGGCGATTTTCCTTTTCCATGACGAAGTAAAAATTGCCCTGGTTGTCCACGATGATCTGTTCGTGATCGTGGGGCTCGTTGAGGTTGGCGGGCTTGAAGCGATTGCTCCACAGGAGCTGCATATTTTGGAGGTCAAAGGAGTAGGCGATGATTTCGGTTTGCTTTTCGATGGCGTAGAGCACCATTTTCTGGCGATCCTCGGAGAGGACCGCGCTGTAGGGCGGAACGTACCAACTCGCTCCGAGGTCGACAATTTCGGTAGAGTCAACCAGGTTGGCAGCCGCGTCGTATTTGTTGGCGCGGATCACGAGGTGGCTCTTTTTACGATGTTGGTAGATGACGGTAAAGTCGTCGCGATCGGGAATGATTTCGATCACCTTGGGATTTTTGCGTTCCAGCTGGATCTCTTTGGACCAGGAGGTACGCAGCTTGTGGTCAAAGGCTTGTACCAGGTACTCGTTGCCACGGAAGCGAAAGAGGAGGATGCGGTTTTTCATGCGACCGATAATGGCGTAGCCATCGTCGTTGCGGAGGGAAACATCGTCGGAGACGCTTACCTTTTGGGCCATCAGTTCACCGCTTCCCAAGATTAAGAAGATACAGCCGAGTAAAAATTTATTCATCATTGGTCAATACGGTATTGAGATCAATCCTGTCTTTTTTGATTTGTAAGGTCGCTGCCGTGCGTTCGAGCAATTGCCGAATGCGGCTGGGGTCTTCCTCCTGTATAACGATAGAACGGAGGTTTAAGACCTGTTTGTGGCAAATAATTGATAAAAAATGTTCCGCGACGACCTTTTGAGCGCCCTCTCGCTGGGGGTAGGAAGCCGGCACCCGGAAGCTCCACTCCAGATAGGGCTCACCGGAGGGCGTCTGACGCAGGGTGTGTTCGACCGTCAATTCGGGACCGTATTTTTCGCGTAGCACTTCTTGTTCACTAACTTGAAAGAGCCGCAGCAACTCCGCTTCGTCCAGATCAGCACTGGCGCTTTCGATGGCGGATTGAATGGGGTAGTTGAAAATTTGCAGCAGATCCCCGTCGACGGTGTAGGAGCTGACCCCATTGGTCCACCGAGGCGACACCCGATCTCCCTTGACCTCAACGCTGAAAAAACTCTCTTTTTCATTGACTACTACCAGGTAGGAATTGCCCATAAAAATGCTCCCGCTTCGGTAGTTGAATTCACGGACAACCTGGCCCTTTTCGTAAATCGTTTTGCCTTCCAACAAGCCCGCCTTCGACCAGGTCTTTTCCTCCCCATCGGCCTCGCCCATGGCGTAGGTCCCTTCCGAGTGCAGTTGCCCGTTGGCGTACCAGCGTTTGAGCAAGCCGTGCTTGAGCCCCGCTTGGTAGTTGGCCTCCATCTTGAGCTGGCCATTGTCGTACCAGTTGATCACCAGCCCCACCGCCTTGCCTACCCGGTAGGACAGCTGATGGTCGCAACGGCCATTGAAGTGCCACCAGGTGTGTTCTCCCTGCTCCTTACCATCGCGAAAAAGGCCCTCGGACTTTTTCCGACCGTGCTTAAACCACTCGACACACATCCCGTCGGGCTGGCCAGCCGTGTAGGGAATCTCCAAGGATTGCTGACCACTGGCAAACCACTGTTTTTCCACCCCTACCTGGACGCCCATTTCGTATTCCGCCTCAAAAACCTTTTGCCCGTTGACCGACCACTCGCGGACCGTACCGTTGATCTTGCCATCCTTGATGGGCACTTGCATTTTCTTGCGACCGTCGGCAAATTCCTCCACCCCGGTACCCGTATAGGGATCGATGGTGTTGGGTTGGAAAAAAAGCCCCCGGATGACATCCAGTTCGTAGAAGGGCATCTTCTTTTTGTGCTGTGCCGACAGTGGGGTATGGGGAGTGTTGAAAAGTAGCGTGAGAAAGATCATCACCGGGGAAAAACGCATAGCAATCGGATTCTTGGTGGATTCTGAAAATTATTTAACGTATTGCCGAAAATAAAGTTATTTGCTCAAGCCACAAAAATTAGGGGAAAACTCCTAATTTCACTGCCCTAAAACCCTAAGCTGCTCATGAGCAAACAACTGATCGAATGCGTTCCCAATTTTAGCGAGGGACGCGACCTAAGCATTATCCAACGCATTACCCGGGAAATCGAAAGCGTCGAAGGCGTCAAGCTGCTCGATGTCGATCCCGGTCGGGCCACCAATCGCACCGTCGTCACCTTTGTGGGGGAGCCCCAGCCCGTCATCCAAGCCGCCTACCTGGCCATCAAGAAAGCCGCCGAGCTCATCGACATGAGCCAGCACCAGGGCGAGCATCCCCGGATGGGGGCCACCGACGTCTGCCCCCTGATCCCCATTGCCAACATCAGCATGGAAGAGGTGGTCGATTACGCCCACCAGTTGGGCAAAATGGCGGGGCAGGACCTCGGCATTCCCCTGTACATGTACGAATCGGCGGCTACCAGTCCCGAACGGCGCAACCTGGCTACGGTCCGCGCCGGCGAGTACGAGGCCCTGCCCGAGAAGCTGCAAAAGCCCGAGTGGAAACCCGACTACGGCCCCGCCCGCTTCAATCCCCAGGCCGGTGCCACGGCCATTGGCGCGCGCGATTTCTTGATCGCCTACAACGTCAACCTCAATACCACCTCCGTCCGTCGCGCCAATTCGGTGGCTTTTGACGTCCGCGAAAAGGGACGGCTCAAACGCGAAGGCCACCCCCTGCGGGGCAAGGTCCTGACCGACGAAAACGGCGTCCCCGAACGGATTCCAGGCAGTTGCCGCTTCGTCAAGGGCATTGGGTGGTACATCGAGGAATACGGCATCGCCCAGATTTCGATGAACCTGACCAATATCGAGGTCAGCCCGCTGCACCAAGTTTTCGAGGAATGCCGCAAGAGCGCCACCCGCCGCGGATTGCGGGTGACGGGGTCCGAGCTGGTCGGCTTGGTTCCGCTACGGGTCATGTTGGACGCCGGGCGGTACTTCCTACTACAGCAACGACGCTCGGTGGGGGTCTCCGAATCGGAGCTGATCAAGATTGCGGTAAAGAGCCTGGGGCTGGACGAATTGGCGCCCTTTGATCCGCAAAAGAAGATCATCGAGTACCAGCTCGATGCGTCCAATGCGGCACCATTATTGGACATGAACCTGCGAGCTTTTGCCGACGAAACGGCCTCGGAAAGTCCGGCACCCGGCGGGGGGTCCATCTCCGCTTACGTGGGGGCCCTGGGCATCTCGCTGGCCACGATGGTGGCCAACCTGTCGGCGCACAAACGCGATTGGGACGAGCGCTGGGAGGAGTTTTCGGACTGGGCCAAACGGGGACAGCGGCAGAAAGATGCCCTGCTCCAACTGGTGGATGCCGACACCCAGGCCTTTAATGCCATCATGGCGGCCTTTCGCTTGCCCAAGAGTACGGAGGCCGAGCGGGAGGCCCGAACGGCGGCCATCCAAGCCGCCACGCGGGAGGCCATCGAAGTGCCCCGGCGGGTCATGAAACTGGCGACGAGTAGTTTTTCGGTAATCCGCGGCATGGCCAAAACGGGCAATCCCAATTCGCTGAGTGATGCCGGAGTGGGGGCCCTCTGCGCCCGAGCGGCGGTACACGGTGCCTTTCTCAACGTCAAGATCAACGCCGGAAGCCTGGCGGATCGCGATTACGTCGCGGAGGTGCTGGCCGAAGGCGAACAACTCCTGGTCGAGGCCAACGCCCAGGAAGCGCTCATTTTAAAGCTCGTAAACGAAAAGCTTGGCGATTAGCCACCATTTCACCAAAAGCAAAGCTACCACATGAAGCATCTAGGATTTGTGATGATTTTATTGCTGGGATTCTCTACCGGGGGTGCCCAGGACCATTACACGTACGTCAGCGACCGCAAGTTTTCCGACCCGGTCGATTTGGTCGGCTACAATTTCTGTCCGAGTGCGATGGAAATCCGGGGTCAGGTCGAGGAGGAAGTCGAACCGGGAACCTATTCCTTTGGCATTACGCCGAGCAATTTGTACGTCAATGGTCCGGAGATTAAGGGGGTATACAGCCTGAACAATATCAACACCACGGATTACGGCTTTAAGATGCTTTTGATGAACGCGCGGGACCCCACGATTCAGGGCCACCTCAAGGTCATCCTCAATTCCGTCGACCAAGTTGAAGCACTGATCTTTAAGCGCTCCACTCAGGAGCCGGAAGTCATTTTTTACCAGGCGGCCATTCCCAAGGGATTGTCCGAACGGGAGGGGGTTTACTTTACCGACCTGCTCGATTTGGAAATTTCTCATCCCGACAGTCTGTGGGGGCAAAAAATCTATCCGTTTCTCAAGATTCACCACGATGCGGGCACCCAGGAGCGCTTGGTACCGAGCGACAGTACCAGCATCGAATTCATCGAGCGGATTACGGTGATCGAAAAAATCAAAAAGAAGAAAAAGAAGAAGAAAAAAGAGGAAGCCCTGGTGGACAATATCGAGGTGGGGACCAGCCAAGAGGACTTGGAGGAATCTGCTGCCGAGGAGGAAGCGGTAGAGGTGGAGGAAGCCGTGGCTTTGCCCCAAACGGACCTGGTGGAGGATGAGGGGGCCATGCCCCCCGGGACGGAAGCGGATGTGGCGGCGGCGCAGGCGGCCCTGGAAGAGACCGAGGGCATCGTCAAGGATATTAAAATCGTCAAGGAATACTTCGTGGTGGTGCGTTCGATTCTCAGCTACGAAGACGGCAGCGTGGAGGATAAAATCTGGGAGTTTCCGGTCAAAAAGGTGACGGAGCGCGAAGATGCGCTGGCCGGACCGATGGAGGAGCGCTACCAGTTGGAGATCAGCCTACTCAAGGGAGATCCCCTGTATCTTTACCTCACCAGCAAACGCACCGTCAGCTCCTTCGAGATGGGGCCCAAGCAATTCCTAATGCGGGGACACTAGGGCCTCTCGGCGGACCATTTTGCCACTCCACGGATCAGGCTTTTGGTGAGCAAATAGTGGGGTTAATGCTTATTGATCTGGGCCTCTAGAAACCGACTCAAATAAACGGTCTCCACAATGCCCTTGGATTCGCCTTCGGTAAATTTGACCTCCAGCACCAGTTCGGTTGGAGTGATCTTTTTTACGCTTGCCAGCGCCAGGGTGGTCATTTCCACATTGTCCGCCCGCCGGGATAGCGTATTGGACGGCGCATCCCAAGACCAAGTACCCGTTTCTCGCCAAGCCGGAAATTTTACCGCGGGGTCCGAATAAACGATTTCGTGGCTGAACGTTCCGTCGTGATTAAATTGCGTAATGATGGCAAGGGCTCCACTTTGGATTTGCGCTTTTACCCTTTCCTGCGTCGCGATCGATTTTTTGATACTTTTCGCTACCTCGGGAGTAAAGCCAATCGAATCATCGAGTCTCAAGGTAACCTCAACCTGATGCCACCGCCCGTGGAACAAAGAGGGGTCATCTTCAACCAATGAAAAAGCCCATACGCCCAAGCTGAGGGTGGTAAAGGCGATTAAAAGGGGGAGCTGACCTACTGGCATGATGTTCTTTTGGATGGAGGTCCACTCCGAAATTAGAAGCTAAATCCAATGCTCCCCTGTAGGGACAAGTTGACGTCGCGGTCTTCCCGCGGCAGGGGCGCCAGGTCCTCCACCTCGGTTCTCGAAATATCGTAGGTATTGTTGGTGGCGTCTAGCAGTCCGTAGTTGGCGCGGAAACCAAAGTAGAGACTACCGTTGAAGTAGAGGTGTACCCCAGCGACCAGTCCGACATCGAAGAAATTGTAGAAGGAGCCGTCCTTCTCATCAAAATCGAGGTAGTAGGCCCCGAGGGGATCGGGCACTTCCACCCTTTCACCATTGACCAGGAAGGAGATGGGTTCTTCAAATTCGTTGAGGGAGGTTTGCAGGCGGCCTTCGTCGTTGTAGTAATTGTGGTCTTGAGCGGCGATGAACTCGATGGGGTCGCCCCCGATACTGGCCTGCCCGTCGTAGATCAATTCCCCGATTCCGGTCGAACTGACGAGGAAGGCAACGTTGGCACCGGCGAACAACTCAATGCGTGAGGTGGGGCGCCAGTAGCCCGTGATGGGGATGTCGATGTAGGAGTTGGTGACCGTTACGACCGAACGGCGTTGGCCCTGGGTGAGCACGCGTTCCTCGGTTTCGGTGGTAAAAACTTGGAAGGCTTCCCCGTCAAAGACGTGGCGACCGCCCTTTTGGGAAAAGAGGATTTCGGCTTTCATCCCAAAGCGATCGACGAATTTTAGGCGAATATTCCCTCCCACGTGGAAGCCCGTTGCACTGCGAAAAGATTCGAGATCGTTGCCCGCCGCATCGGCTTCGGAGGGGCCAATGATGCTGGAAAAATTGAGGCCTACTTCAAATCCGTAGGACAGTTCTTGGGCCGTCAGGCTCCCGGTACAGAAGATCAAAGCCAAGAGGAAAATTCGATTCATATCCGTGTTTTTACCGTTTGATGGTCATAAAGATAGTACTTCGCCACACTTTGGGGGAATAAATGCCCGAGTGGCGGTAATTGTTTTGAAAAGAACCTTCAAAATTGGTCAAACGTTGTACGCTGGTCTTCTCCACCGAGGGTTTTGCGCAGCCAGATGCGCGATTCGGCCGGATCGGGCTGGGGCTCCACCCGGACGATGTCGAAGCCCCGTTGGAGGGCAAAGCAGAGCATGGCCTTGAGGCGGTTGCGGGTCTTGAAGGTGAGGGTGGAATAGCCCCGACCGCGCGCCCAGGCTTCCTGCGCCTCCGCCAGCCGCCGCGCCAGGCCCCGGCGGCGGTAATCGGGATGGCCGCCCCCCATCCAGGAATAGAAAAAGCCATCGCGTTCGTAAGCTACCTTAAAGCCCACGGCCTCGTCGGTAGCGGTGTAAGCCGCCAGGATGAGGTGCGGCACCCCCTCCAAACGCCGTTCGTATTCGGCGGCGGGATAGGGATCGACCAATTCGGGAATCTGCCGGGAGAGGCGGACGACGGTGGGGATATCGGCCACTCGAATTTGCGGGGGGTTTTCCTTAACTTGCATGGAGTATGGTAGTATTTACGGGACGTAAGATCGCTTATTTTTTGCTTTGCCTCCTGCTCCTGTGGCTGACCCTCATTGGTGGCGTCTACCTGTTTCAAGAAGCGATCATTTTCCAGGGCCAAATCCTGCCCGAAGATTACGCCTTTGAATTGGGGGGCGACTTTGAAGAGTTGGACCTGAACCCACCGGGGACGGCGCGTCTGCACGCCCTTTACTTTCGCAGCCCGTTCCCCTCCCGGGGAGCCATTCTCTACCTACACGGCAATGCCGACAACCTCCAACGCTGGGGGCAGTACCAGGGCGAGTTGACCCGCCGGGGCTACGACGTACTGATGATCGACTACCGGGGCTACGGCAAGAGCCGGGGCGAGATCGGGACGGAGGCCTGCTACCGCGACGCGCGCCGGGCCTACGATTGGCTGGCGGAGCGCTTTGCCCCGGACCGCATCACGCTTTACGGCCGCTCGCTGGGCACTTCGATTGCTGCGGAGCTGGCCAGTCGGGTAGCGGCCCAAAGGCTGATTCTCGAAACGCCCTTCGACAATCTGCGCCATTCCCTCGAACTCACCATTCCCGCGCTCTGGCTGCCCTGGCCCCTACGGCATCCCTTCGCCGTCGATCGCTACCTGCCCCAGATCGACTGCCCCATTACCATCTTTCACGGCACGCGGGACTGGGGGGTGCGCTACCGTTCGGCGCGTGCCCTCCAGCCCTTGCTGAGGGAGCGGGACCGCTTTTTCTCCATTCCCGGTGGTGTGCACCGCAACTTGGC
>CALCCH010000433.1 GCA_937899855.1 uncultured Saprospirales bacterium
CCCTGCGTTCAAAACGAATGATGGAGCTGCGTATTTCAAGACCCACTACCGGTGAAAGAAATGCCCGTGACCACAACCGATGGGGGACCCATCGGGAAGTTGGGCCTGGGGAGCGGGTTCCCATTCTTGAGGATACTGCCGAAAGCGCTGGATGAGTTGTCGGGCGTAGGCAAAGTGGGCGGTCCAGGCCGGATCATCCGATTCCGCCTGAGCCAGCCATTCTTCCAACTGCCCCAATTGATACGTTCCAATCGCTTTTACCTCACTGGCCGCCTTGTCGCTGCGCAACAAACGGAACCACTCCTGAAGCATCAGCTGGGCCCCCGCCCGTTGGATACTCGACCAATAAGGATTCGTCTCCCGGGAGCGCCAGTAAAATTCGACCAATTGGTCCAAACGCTGGCCCCACCCCGCCTGGCTGCGGTCTCGAACCCCTTGCTCTAGGAGGCGGTTGGCCCGGGCCGGATGGAGGAGTAAGCGCAAAACGTGCTGGCTCGCCCCCTCGGCGATGTGGATGGGATCGAGCAGGGGCTGGGTATGCGATGCAAAACTTTCGCGCCCCCGACGGTAGCCCATCGGCTTGGGAGGGAGCAGTTGGAGAATGCGTTCGGGAAGGGCGAGCATCTTTGGGCTGAGGGTCGTGAGGAGGGCTTGGAAAGCGCGGTCTTGTGCTTCCCGGGATACAAAACGGAGCTGTGGGTCGGACTCACCCCGACTGCTGTAGCGGTAATCGACGCCGCCCACGAGCTTGGCCACCGCCTCTACCTGATACCGGTGACTGAGGTAGAGGGGAACGAGTACTTCTTCCAAATCCGCCAAGGGTTGCTGGGGCGCAATGTTGTCGAGTCCAAATTGTTCCAGGGCCCGCCCCCGAATCTCCAGCAAACGCTCCAGGTCCTCCACGGGAGAGCGGCCATTGTCCCACAAGTGGGCGCGGGGGTGCGCCCCGCCCGGGGGACGCGCATCCTGATCGGAAAGGTAGTCCAGGCCCAGCGCTCGGGTATCGTCCAGGATTTGCTGTAGGCCCGCCGCCTCCGGCTCGGATTCGGGAAAATCCTGGTAGCCGTAAAGAATGGCCCGTTTGTCCCATTCCCCGATCTTATCGTCGTAAGCCTGGGAAAAGTCTACCTGGCCATCGGGGCCCAGGCTCAGGTAGGGGTGGGGATAATCCATGACCGAGGCCCGTCCGTTGGTACTGGCGGCAAAATTGTGAGCCAGCCCCAGGGTGTGCCCCACTTCGTGAGCGGACAGCTGGCGTAGGCGGGCCAGGGCCATTTCCAGTAGCTCGGGCCTGACGGCTTCCCCCGCCTCGTAAGCCTGTACCAGCCCTTGGGCAATTAAAAAATCTTGGCGAACGCGTAGCGAACCCAGGGACACGTGCCCTTTGATGATTTCTCCGGTACGGGGGTCGGTGACGGTACTTCCGTAGGACCAGCCCCGCGTGGAGCGGTGAACCCACTGGATGACGTTGTAGCGAATGTCGAGTGGATCGACACCTTCGGGAAGGACCTCGACGCGAAAGGCATTGCGATAGCCAGCCGCTTCGAAGGCCTGGTTCCACCAACTGGCCCCTTCCAGCAATGCCGATCGGATGGGCTCGGGGGCACCGCGATCGAGGTAGTAAACGATGGGGTCTACGGCTT
The DNA here is from genome assembly GCA_937899855.1 of uncultured Saprospirales bacterium. Classification (GTDB taxonomy): domain Bacteria; phylum Bacteroidota; class Bacteroidia; order Chitinophagales; family Saprospiraceae; genus CALLVY01. The sequence goes on from CALCCH010000433.1 coordinate 1,644, forward strand.
CGCTCCGGGCCGCCCCGGGATCCTGCTTTACCAAGCGGTGTCGCTGAATCCAACGTTTGCTAAGCGAACTGCCGATGGGGCTGGCGTAATCCTGATAGTGGATGTACAGGTAGCCGCTCCGCGGATCAAAGCCCCGGGGGCGGTACTGGTCGTCGGGCAGTTGGACAAAGGAATGGTGAAGCCGCAGGCTAATGGCTTCCGGGGTGGGCACGACCTGACGGACGTACCCCCCCGTGGGGTTGCCGGTAAAGGTAAGGAGCGCTTCGATTTCGGTATTCTGGACAAAATTCTTGCAGGCGGGGAGGTAAATGCCACTGCGGCTGGGATCGGGGCGGTACCGGCCTTGATCGGTAGCATCGAGGCGCCGACTAATGGCGTGGGCATCGCGGAGGAAAAAATCAGTGGCATCGATCAGGATGCGTTGGCCTTCCACCAACTCGATCTTGAAGCCCCACAAGACGGACTGGGCAAAGGCCTCGGCTACGGATCGCTGCTCGTCAGCATTGTCGCTGAGGGCGCGAAAATCTTGGTTGGGTTGGACGAGGAGTAAGCGGGGGCCACTCCGCTGAAAGTAGACCAACCGACTGTCCCCCAGTTGGCCCCGATCCAGGCCAACATCGTTGGAGCCCAAGCCCGCACTCAAGGCATTGACGTAGAGGAAGGGCGCTTCCAGTTGCCTTACTTCCAGAAAAATTTTACCCGTCTGCTCTTCGTACCAGTAAGGGAAATAGCCCGCAAAGGCGAGTAAGCCCGCCACCCGCTCCGCGATCGTGGGGGTGGAATTGGGCGTGCTACTTACCGGTGGTAGTCGCTTGCTGCAAGCAGTGAGGTAGAAGAAGGGCAACAGAAGAAGAAGTAGACGTGGCATGGCAGTATTTTTTAACGGTAGTAGACAAAAGGCATGGCCGCCCGCTTCGTTCGGGGCTTAGGGCTCCTCCTCCGGTTGGGTCTCCGAGGCGCGTGCCAAAGCTTGATTGCGCAGGTCGACATTGACGATGATGGCCAGTGCAATCAGAAAAAAGGGACCTACCTTGTCGCTTTCCAGCAAATCGTTGAGCAGCAGCAATACGTAGATGACGATTAGGCAAAGGAGCATGGCCATGACCAGATTTTTGTACAAGGGGTCCTTGGTCTGGTGGTAAATCCGCTCCCCCCGGATGAGGGGGTAAAAGGCGAACAATAGAAAAATCAGCAAACCCACCAATCCCTGTTCGACCAGTACCATGAGGTAGTAGCAGTGAATCCCGGATTTCTCAATGTTGTTGCTGATGTAGGTTTCAAACTTATTGAGCGTGTGGCCCCAGTAGGATTCGTAAAAATTGCCGGGCCCCACCCCCATCCAAGGTTTTTCGGCCACCATATAGATGGCCGCCACCCAGCGGTACACCCGTTCCATCGACGAGATGTCTTCCAGCTTAAACGTCGCTTCGACCAGGTTGTCAAATTCGTAGTGGGTCACCGTTTTTTCAAAATCGGGGGCAAACTCAAGAAAGGTATTTTGGTACAGCGCGGCGCGTACCCCCAGCAGGGCCAGCACCAAGGAAAAGGCAATTGCCCATTTTCCCAAGCGCAGTCGGAAGATAAAGTAGGCTCCTACCGCTCCCAGGAGGGCCAGATAGGCCAGTCGGGCGTAGGCAAACTGAATGCCGACGAGTAGGAGCAGGAGGACCAACCACAGCCCGTAACGCACTTTGCTTCCCCGTGGATACCAGTCGCGGGCAAACCAAACGAAAGGATAAAACAAGACCAAAATGGAAGCGTAAGTGATGTGGTTGCGGTAGAAGGGATTGAGGACGGAGTTGACCTCCTCAAAGGCAAATCCGTAGCCCGCGTAGCGAATCAGTACAATGATAACGGTACTTACGAGCGGCACCAGTACCCACCAAAAGGCCTTGCGGAAGTCATCGACCGTCTTGAGTAAACTGCCCGCTAGGAAGTAGAACACCGTAATGTACCACACCCGGGCGAAGGAAAACTTGAGGGCGATGTAAATGATTTCCGCCGTAATGCTACTCGCAAAGGTCCAGGCCAGATGCAAGAGGAGTAAAATGCTGATGGGGTGTTTTAAAAAGGCGGCGTTGAGTTGTTTGACCCGGTACAAAACGTAAAACAGGT
>CALCCH010000434.1 GCA_937899855.1 uncultured Saprospirales bacterium
GGTGGTTGCTCCGGTAAAGGCGCCTTTTTCGCGGCCAATCTATTCGCTTTCCAACAAGTCCTTGGGAATGGCACTGACGTTGACCGCCACAAAGTTGCCCTTCTTTCGGGGAGAATTGTAGTGAATACAACGCGCGGCCACTTCCTTTCCCGATCCGGTTTCTCCCGTGATGGATACCGAGATGTTGGTGCGGATCGCCTTTTGCAGCAACTTAAAGAGCCGCTGCATGGCCGGGCTGTTGCCGATGGCCATCTTCTGAAAGCTGTACTTGTCGCCCAGTTTATCCTTCAATTGCTCGACCTCCCGTTGCAAAACCAGCTTGCTCTTAATATTTTCCAGAGCGTTTTGGAGCCGGTTGCGGGCCTCCTCGTTCTTGACGATGTAGTCGTAGGCCCCATTCTTTAACAATTCCACCGCTACCGAGATGTCGTTTTGTCCCGAGAGAATGATGATGCCAATGGCCTCGTTGTAGGCCTTGATCTTTTCGAAGATCTCCCGGCCCGTCATGTCGGGGAGGGAATAATCGAGGGAGATGATGGAGGGATTGAGAAACAGGTGGTCAATACACTCCCGGCCGCTGGTAAACACGTGTACCTCGTGCTCCGGGTTGAGCTCGGCTACGTACTTGGCCAGGCGCTGGTAGATGGGATCATCTTCCACAATGAAAATCCGAGTCGGATGGGAACGGCTATTTATGCTCATGTCTAAAAACTAAGTGCTTGGGGAAAATTGGAACCATTCCCAATATGGGAACTTTTTTCATTTTTGGACAGTATTTGGCTCTTTTTTTCCAAAAAAAACGAGGAAAATTGCCCGTTTCGATCGTTTTTTTGTGGTGACTACGAACGGATCCATGGGGTAATGAATTGAAAATGAATGGTTTGCGTTTACTGGTTCCGGGGGGTGCTGCCAGTATCATCGTCACAAAACCAGATTTTTTGATCCCGGCTTTTTTTGAATTCTGACTCATATTTGACCCAATATCGCTCAGATAGAGTAGTGCTACCCCGGCGGTCGGCCCATTGACCGAAAAAGAATGGTAGCACGTGCAAAAGTCCTGTAAGCCCTTCAAGAGTAAAAATTGTACCCAAACGCGGTAGCGGTTCGGCCCCCGTGGTTCGTCGCACCGATTATTTCAGCTTGGCTGTTCTGGTTCCTCGCCGGGCAGCACCCAACAAATGAACACAACATGCAAGATTTTAATGTCCTTACATTAGAAGAGGAACTCTCTTCTGAGGAGCTGGAGCTCGTGGTGGCGGCCTTTTCGGAATTGTACCACCGTCTGACTTTCAAACACCATCGCCGTCTCAAACTCAAGGTAGTTTGTGGGGTCGACCGTGCGGAATGGGTGATGACGCTGGCCCGCAACGCCAAGGTGGGCAGCAGTCTCGAACTCGTTCCCAACAACGACTTTGTACGCAACGATTGGTCGGCACAGGATGCTTCCATTCTCTTTTTACCCACGCACAAACGAGCGGGAAAGATCACCCGGGAGGCCTTATCGCAAGGCGTTCCCGTAGTATCTTTTCAAAACGAGAGCATCGCGGAATACGTCGATCAAAGTTGTGGTATGCTGGTGCGCTCGCGCAACCGCTCGCAAGACATCGACGCCTTTTCACGTATCTTGAGCATGCTTTACTTCGACCCGGAGGTGCGTAAGCTGCTCAATAAAGTGGCGCTGGTTAAGTATCGGGAAATCAGTGGTTTTGCCACGCGGCGGCGTTCTTGGTCCTACAGCTAATTGTTCTCTTCCTCCACCACGATGGCAACGTCGTGCTCGATTTTGAGGAACTCGATCATGTTGAGTAGGTCCTGCTTTTTTTCGGGGGTATCCAATTGCAGTTCGCAGTCGAAGGAGCCGCGTTGGGTAGGAATTTTCATCCAACTGCCGCCGAAGAGCTCGCCTTCCTTGGGGGTGCCGCCATCGGGTAGGGCTTTGAGTTGAAAGCGGAGGGCCTTGAGGTCGTCACCGGGAATGATAAATTTTTCCTTGCCCTTCTGGATTTCCAGCTTTTCCTCGTCAAAGGCTACGTAACCGTTGAGGATGGTCTTTTTCTGGAAGAGGGTACGCAAGCCGGGAAGGCTCAGGAAGGCGAGGAGGGCAAAGCTGCCCAGGTAAAACCAAGTGTGGTAGCCCGAAAAACCAATCTGCCTCACCAAATCGTCGATGATGGGAATCCGGCCGTACTGAAAAAAGGTGTAGGCCAGGTAAAAGAAGAGTAGACCAAAGACCAAACCGTAGGCGACGGCTCGCGTGTTGATTCTCCGACGTTTGATAATATTGGTTTGAAACTGGAACATAGCATTTGATTTCAAGCCTAAAAATAGCAAAGGATCAACGGATCATGCTACTTTTTTCTACTGGTGATCGTATTTTCGGGGCAAAATGATTGATTTGCATGAAAAACGATAAACACCCACTGGCCGGTATTGATTACGGCAGTAAAATGGCGGGAACTACCGTCATTGCGACACTAGACGTCGGTGGGCAGGTACAATTCGCCGCCTCCCAAGCCAAAAAAGATGCGGACGCCTTCGTACGCCAACATTTCTCCGAACGCCCGCCCCACGCCATATTTATCGATGCCCCCCTTTCCCTCCCCGCCAAATACCGACGGGTGCCGGGCTACGACGACTACTTTTACCGCCAAGCCGACCGCGCGCTCAAAGCCATGTCTCCCATGTTCCTAGGTGGCCTCACCGCCCGCGCCATGCGGCTCCGCGAACAGCTCGAAGATCAGGGCCACCAACTCTACGAAGTATACCCCGGTGGCCTGGCCCGCCACCTGGAACTCGACCAACTGGCCTACAAAAAGAAGAAAAGCGATCTGGCGCCTTTCCTCGCCCACCTCGCCCAAATCCTTCCCCTGTCCTTCCGGGCGCAGGACCTGCCCAACTGGCATCACGTCGATGCCCTGCTTGCGCTCTACTGCGGCTACCGTTTCCAGGCCGACCAGCACCAGAGCTATGGCGACCCAGCCGAGGGGCAAATCTTTATTTGAGCCCCCCAATTTGCCAAAGTTTTTCTATTTTTAGCCGTCCGAAAGCACGGCAAATTCAATATGGCTTATTCGCTCAGTGTCCCTTTCTTCGCCTTCCGGCTCCGCCTCCATTCCGGTGGCAGCTTCCTATCTCCGCTCCTCGACGCGGAGGTACTCTACGCCAATGGCCCCCTGGAGGTACTGGCGGGGAAGTACGCCAATGCCTTCCAGAGCAAGGTGCTGGACAAGGGGCAGTTGATGAAATTACTCAACGAAGGCCCCGAAGGCCCCTTCTACCGGGCCGAAATCCCAATCGCCTTTCCCGCCGCCAAGGACGGTTACAGCTATCCCGCTTTTGAGCTGGCCTTCGACTATTACTACACCCCGACGTCGCGCGGTACTTGGGGGCTGCTCCCCAGTGTGGGCATCGAAGCCTTTGCCGACGATGAGTTGGCACTCGAACGGACCCTCAAGGAGGCGGTCCGGCTCGAATTTGCCCGCAAGCGGCGTCTCCGCGATATTCATCAGGTCATCGCCGCCATCTGGTACGATACTACCGAATTGCTCCGGCACGACGTACAACTCCGTTTCCATACGCCACGCGAGCTGGAAGCCATTCAGGAGGGGCAAAAGGAGCAACTCCTACCTCGCGTTGCCCAGGCCCTGGACCTCAAAAGCCGGGTAGTGTACGGGCGCAAAACCGAATTGGATCAATTGGCGCGGGCGGTTAAAAATAAGTTCAGCAATAGCGTATTGTTGGTGGGGCCGACCGGAGTGGGTAAAACCGCTCTGGTGTGGGAGCTGGCGCGCCAGCGCAAAAAGCGACGCTTGGAGGCTACCATCTGGGAGACGACGGCTTCGGTACTCATCAAGGAGCTGACCGGGGATACCGGTTGGCAGGACAACCTGGCCTTTCTCTGTGGGGAATTGTTGGGCGGTAAGGACATCCTCTTCGTGCGTAACCTGCTCGAACTTTTCGAGGTGGGTCAGTACGCGGGCAACGAGGTGAGTATGGCCGAGTACCTGCGGGAATACATCAGTCGGGGAGAGGTGCGGATCATTTCCGAGTGCAGCGAGGAAGAGCGGGCCCGCATCGAGCTGCGCAGTCCCAATTTTCTTTCCTTTTTCCAAATCATCCAGCTAGAGGAGCCACGGGACGATCTGGAATCCATCGTTTTTCAAAAAACCAGCGCCCTGGCCAAGGCCAAATCTACCGAACTCGATGCGGAAGCCATTCGCGAGAGCATTCGGCTGCACCACCGCTTTCAGCCCTACGCCGGTTTTCCGGGTAAGCCGATCCGCTTTTTGGAGAGTATCGTACTCAATGAGGTCCATCGCTACCAGGGGAAGATCGGTCGGCGGGAGATTGTGGCGCATTTCTGTGAAGAGACGGGTATGCCGCTGTTTATGGTAGATCCCGAGGTGCCGATGGAGCCCAGCAAAATCAAGGGGCGGTTCAATACCCAGGTATTTGGTCAGGAAAAGGCGGTCGAAGAGGTGGTGGATACGCTGTCGGCCGTCAAGACGGCACTGAGCCGGACGGGCAAGCCGATTGCTTCCTTCCTCTTTGTGGGGCCGACCGGGGTGGGAAAAACCGAGTTGGCCAAGGTGCTGTCCCGTTTTATGTTTGGCAGTGAGGAACGGATGATCCGTTTTGACATGAGCGAATTTTCGGATTCCTACTCGGTAAGGCGCTTGATCGGGGAGACCTATTTTTCGGATGGCTTGCTCACCTCGGCGATTCGCCGCGAGCCCTTTTGTGTGCTGCTCTTCGACGAGATCGAAAAGGCCCACCCCAGCTTTTACGATCTCCTCTTACAGATGCTGGGGGAGGGGCGCCTGACCGATAGCCGCGGTCAATTGGTCAATTTTTGTAGTACCATCATCATCATGACTTCCAATATCGGGGCTACCAACCTGAGCCAGTCGCGCATTTCGCTGGCGGGAGGGACGGACCCCGCCGTGGAAAGCAGTCACTTCCGGCAGGCGGCGGAAAAGCACTTCCGCCCCGAGTTGTTCAACCGGATCGACAAGATTATCCCCTTCGCCTCGCTCAACCGAGAGACGGTGCGCTACGTAGTCGATCGGGAGATTCGGCGTTTTCGCCAACGGGAGGGCATCCGCTTTCGGAACATGAACCTGGGGATGAACGACGGGGTAATGGACTTTTTGGCCCGAACTGGCTACGACCCCAAGTACGGTGCCCGTCAGTTGCAGCGCAGTATCCAGGAACAGTTGATCGTGCCCCTGGCGAAGGCCCTGAATCTGATCGACTACGACGATCAACTGATGGTGGAGGTGGCGGTGGTCAACGAGGCGCTGGACATTCAAATCGAGGTGGATCCAATGGGGCTGGACCTATTGATGGAGGAGTTGGATAAAATTAATTTTGCCGATCACGCCAGTCGCTTGCGGCGACAGATGACCCGCTTTAAGGAGGGCCACTTTTTTAATCGCTTGATGAGCCGGCTGGATATTTTGGAGCGGGAGAAAAACAAATCCGCCAAGCGTTTTTGGCGGAACGGCCCCAAGAGCACCCAGTATTCGCAGTTGCTGCGCAGTCGGGAGCGGGTAGACTTTTTGATCCAGGAGATCAGCGATCTGGAGGAGAGCTTATCCAAGGCTTGCTTGGCCCTTCAGACTTATCGTCCCGACGACATCGACAAGGTAAAGGTATGGGAAAAAAAGAGCCTCGATTGTAAGCTCGACCTCTACGCCCAGCACCAGCCGGAGTCCAATCGCTGCCAACTGGCCATCTTTGGCAGCCATCCCGAACCCATTGCCACCTTTTACACGCAATTGCTGGCCGCGCTGGATTTTACTTGGGAGGCCAAGACCATTTGGTTTCGCGAGGGCTATTCCAACGGGGCCGAATCGGATTCGCGGGGGGAGGAATTGGGTGCTACGGCCTACTTGGAGCGGACTTTCCGACCGGAGGGCAAAAATAATTTCCAACCCAAACAAAAAGGAGAAGTCCTGTACGGGCTGGCCTTTGACATTCGGGGCCGCGGTTGTTTCCTCTATCTCAGCGAGGAGGAAGGACTCCAACGCTGGCGACTGTCGGAGGAAGAAAACTATGCCTACCAGGTGCGGGTCCGCAATAGCCCCGAGGCTTGGCCCGGCAATATCCATCGGCGCGACTTTTACAAGGGCAACGCCCGCCGAACCATTGAGCCGCCCAATTTCCGGGACACCCGAATGAAAATTCGACGGGAAATCGAATTCAAAGCCCTACTTTCCCTCATCAAAGAGACCCTGGATCAGGTTTTTATGGCCAAATTACAGGCCGAGCTACTGTAATTATCACGGCACCAGACGGTCTAAATCGCTCAAGAACATTTAAATACCAATGGCCGTTATTTTTATTTGAAAAAAGTATTTTCCGCCGGCCACTACCGCCCATAAAATCACTACCTTTGAATCCAATCATATCCCCCCGTCCCACCAACCGAACCACACCTTCACACCAATTTACTTTTTCCGACCCCCTCCGCCTCCCACACTCGTCCTCGTACCACCATACGGGGCGGACACCCGTACAGCCATCGTTACGCTACCTTCTCGTAGCCCTAGTCTGGTGGTGTGGCCTGGGGACAGTCGTGGCCGACTCGGAACCCCGGGCCCTGTATTGGGTGGGCTTTACCGATAAAGCCGCCTCCCCTTACAGCTTACTCCTCCCCCAGCAATTCCTCTCGCCCCGCGCCATCGAGCGCCGCGCCCGACGTGGCATCGCCATCGACGAGCGGGACCTGCCCGTCAATCCTAGCTACGTCGAGCAACTGCGTCTTTTGGGCGCCCGCGTGCGTTATACCTCCCGCTGGTTCAACGCCGCCGTCATTGATGTCCCCCCGGACCTGCTTCCCCAAATCGAAGCCCTGGCCGTGGTCGCTACGGTTGAATACGTAGGTAAATACTACTCCCCCCGTCCTTTTAAAAAGAAAAAACCGCTGCCTTTTAAAGCGGATTACGAACGCATCGACCTGCCTTACGGTTTTGCCGATCATCAGGTGCGGATGCTGCAAGGACAGGCCCTCCACGATCTGGGATTCCGGGGGGCGGGCCAGCTCATCGCCGTCCTCGATGGGGGCTTTATCGAGGTGGATCGCAGCCCCTTTTTCGAGCAGTTACGAAAAAACGGGCAGTTGCGGGACGGCTGGGATTTTGTCGACATTGATGGGGAAGTTTTTGAAGCCAGTACCCACGGGACCATGGTCCTATCGACGATGGGAGCCAACCTGCCGGGGTTGATGGTGGGTACGGCCCCGGGGGCCGATTACGTTTGTATCAAAACGGAGGATACCCGTGGCGAGTACCGAATTGAGGAGTGCAATTGGATTGCGGGGGCGGAATACGCCGACAGCCTGGGCGCCGACATCATCAATTCTTCCCTGGGCTATACTACTTTTTCCGATACCTCCATGAACTATGCCTACGCCGATATGGATGGCCTGACTTCGCGCGCCTCCCGGGCCGCTAATTTGGCCTTCGCCCGGGGCATGATCGTCGTCAACAGCATGGGCAACTCGGGCAACGACCCCTGGCGCTACCTCGGGGTACCAGCCGCTGCCCGCTACGTCATTGCGGTGGGGGCGACGGATTACCAGGGGGAGCGTGCCTCCTTCAGCTCGCTGGGCCCCTCCGCCGACCAGCGGATCAAACCCAACGTGAGCGCCATGGGCGAAAACCTGGCAGTAGCCGCAACGCGGGGCTACGACGTCATTTCTAGCAACGGTACTTCTTTTTCCTCGCCACTCATTGCGGGAATGATCGCCTCGCTCTGGAGCGCCCTGCCCAATTACGATCAGCAGGAAATCTTCGAATTGGTACAGGCGGTGGGGCATCAATATCCTCAGCCGGATACCGAGCTGGGATTTGGCATTCCCGATTTCTTACAAGCCTTTCTGGGGGAAACGGCCTCGCGTAGCCTGGTGTATCTGGATGCCTACGAGCTGCTGATGGTCAAACCGCCGGAAGCGCGAACCTGGCGATTGCTCTTGGTCAGCGATCCCAGTCAAACTGCCCAAATTACGATTAAAAACAGCCTGGATCAGGTACAGTGGTCCAAATCGATTAGCACTACGGCGGACGAAGAACTGCGGGTGGAGGTCATTGGTGGTTCGGAGACCTGGCCACCGGGTTTGTACTCGGCCGAATTGCGCCGGGGCGAACGGCGGCAGCACCTCATCTTTCGGATCGACTGAGCGGGCTTATCTTCCTTTTGCTGTATTCCTATTTGTTGACTTGTTGTAGCAGGGCCTTTACCGCTGCGGCGGGCTGGATCAGCTTACCGGTTTGCGCGGTATTTTGGGTGTCGGCACCGGTGGAATTGATGATTTTGTAAGCCTGCTTGGTCGTCAGGTCGGGTTGGATGCTTTTGAGTAAGCCCAGGAGTCCGGCGACGTAAGGGGTGGCCATGGAGGTCCCGTTGAAGGCGGCGTAGCGGTTTTTGGGGATGGTGGAATAGATTTGTACGCCCGGGGCGGCGATGCCTTGGTTGACATCGGTGACGTAATTGGAGAAGGAGGCGCGGTTGAGATTGGTATCGACGGCGCTGACGGTGATGGCGCTGGGCGCGTTGGCGGGGGAGTAGTTGGCGGCGTTGGCATTGCTGTTGCCGGCGGCGGCCACTACGATGGCACCGGCTTTGTTGGCGTAGCGGATGGCTTGCTCGTAGGCCCGTTGGCGCTGGCGGTTGGAGGGGCCACCGAGAGACATGGAGATGACGTCCGCTCCCCGGTCGGCCGCTTCGATGATGCCCTTGATGATGCTTTGCTGGGTACCGCCACCGTAGGCGCCGAGTACGCGGACGCTGGCTACTTCGACAAAATCGTTTTGGAGCGAGAAGGAGGCGACGCCTTTTTTATTGTTGGAGACCGAGGCGGCGATCCCGGCGCAGTGGGTGCCGTGGCCCTGGGGATCGCTGTCGTGTTTGCGGGCGATGGATTTGTAATTGGCGGCGAGGTCCTCGTGGGCGGCGTCGATACCGGTATCGAGAATGGCGATGAGGGCCTTGCGCTGGGGACGGACTTCTTGCTTGCGGAGCAAGTCGTACAATTCGTTGACCTTCATGGCTTCAAATCCCCAGAGTTGGTCGACCGCTGGATCGTTGATGCCGTAGGAAATGCCCCGCCGGAGGCTGGGCACTTGCTCCAGGGGATCCAGTTGGATGCGCTCGTTTTCTTCGACCCAGTCGACCAAGCCACTATTCAGCAGGTCCTTTTCCAGATCGGCGATGCGGTCCACTTCGGTATCGGGCAGGTCGAGCACCAGATAGTCGTCGAGCTCGGTCTGGTCGGCCCGCTCGGGTTGGAAGGCACGCTGGTAGCGGGTCGCTCCGTAGGCGGCTAGGACCCGGTCTAATTGTTCCAAATCTTTGCCCTCTACCATATCGACGAGCAATTCGCCGTAGAAATTGGCTTCGGTGCTCAGGCGACTGGGCGCTTCGGTCAGGCTTTGACTCATTCGCTGGAATCCGAAGGCGTAAAATACGTAATACAAAAGTCCCAGGGCACCAAAGAAAAGGATGGTGTTGCGCCGGATAAAATTGAAGCCCTGCGAGACGACACCCAGGACCATCAAATCGCGGAACAAGACCCACAATTTGGTGGAGAGGGTACCATCGGAAAAGGCGAGGGAAAAGAGGTAGATCATAAATCCGCCCAAAAAGGCACTACTCATGAGTCGGCTGCGCTGGGGATTGTCCTGATAGTAGAACCAGAGGATCAAACCGGACAGGCTGACGATAAAACCGAGAGGATAGATGACTTGCAACATTTTGAAACGGATTTTTGTTTTTTTGCTACTACGAGCTACTCGATAAGATACAAACTCTGGTTACCAAAATCAAAAGGAAAAGATCAGATTGGCCCACGGGTCGGTCAACGAATTGGAATCATAGACGAGTAGGATCGAAATTATGTCGCAATTATTATCAATACTGATGAACAGCTAGGCAAAAGGCCGAAAGTTTTTTATTTTTGCGCTCTTGAAAAGCGGTTCATTTAAAAACAGAAAAAATACCCATGTCAAAAGGAGTTGAACACGTCCACTGTGCCATTATCGGATCCGGCCCCGCTGGTTACACCGCCGCGGTCTACGCCGCGCGGGCCAACATGAAGCCCGTACTGTTTACCGGCCCCGAGCCCGGCGGTCAATTGATGATTACTACGGAGGTGGAAAATTATCCCGGCTACTCCGACGGAGTGCAGGGCCCCCAAATGATGGAGGATTTTCGCAAGCAAGCCGCCCGCTTCGACACCGATATCCGTGGTCAGATGATTACCAAGGTCGATTTTAGCGGTCCGGTCCACAAGATGTGGAACGAGGCGGGAGATGAGCTCCACGCCGACGCCGTCATTATCTCTACCGGCGCCAGCGCCAAGTGGTTGGGGCTCGAATCGGAGCAACGACTGATGAACATGGGCGTATCGGCCTGCGCGGTTTGCGATGGTTTTTTCTACCGTGGCAAAGAAGTAGCCGTGGTGGGTGGTGGCGATACCGCCGCCGAGGAGGCCCTGTACTTGTCCAAACTCTGTCCGAAGGTCAATCTCTTGGTCCGTCGGGACGAGATGCGGGCTTCCAAGATCATGCAGGATCGCGTCCTGAATACGGAAAACATCCAGGTCCACTGGAATACCGAGGCCCAGGAAATTCTGGGAACGGAAGAAGTCGTGGGGGTCCGGGTGATCAACAATAAGACTCAGGCGGTGACGGAGGTTCCGGTCAGTGCCCTTTTCGTCGCCATTGGTCACAAACCCAACACCGATATTTTCAAGGGCTGGATAGACATGGAGGCCAGCGGTTACCTCATCACCAAGCCGGGGCGTACGCACACCAATATTGAGGGCGTATTTGCCAGCGGAGATGCGCAGGACAATATCTACCGGCAGGCAGTTACGGCGGCGGGAACCGGTTGTATGGCCGCCCTCGATGCCGAACGCTACCTGACCGAAAAGGGAATCATCTAATCGGTCCCCAGCACACCATAAAAAAACAAAACAACCTTTAAGCATGTCAGCAACCACCACCCGCTTCCGTCCCGGCGTACTTTGGGGCGACGAAGTCACCGAGCTCTTCAACTACGCCAACGAGCACAATTTTGCCCTTCCCGCGGTCAACGTCGTGGGTACCAACTCGATCAATGCCGTTCTCGAAACGGCGCGTGATCTGAATTCGCCCGTAATCATTCAGTTTTCCAATGGTGGGGCGCAGTTTTTTGCGGGTAAAGGACTCGACACCACCGACCACCAGTGCGCCGTGCTGGGGGGCATTTCCGGTGCCATGCACGTACATACCGTTGCCCAGGCCTACGGCGTGACGGTGGTGCTGCATACCGACCACTGTGCCAAAAAGCTACTGCCCTGGATCGATGGTTTGCTGGATGCGGGCGAGCGTTTTTTCGAATCGCGGGGCTATCCCCTGTACAGCTCGCACATGCTGGACTTGAGTGAGGAACCCCTCGAAGAAAACATCGAAATCTGCGTCAAGTACCTGGAGCGGATGTCCAAAATCGGGATGACCCTAGAAATCGAACTGGGCGTCACCGGTGGGGAAGAAGATGGCGTGGACAATACCGACATCGATTCTTCACGGCTTTACACCCAGCCCGAAGAGGTGGCCCAAGCTTACGAAGCCCTCATGAAAGTGAGCGACCGCTTTACGATTGCCGCCGCCTTTGGCAACGTGCACGGGGTCTACAAGCCCGGAAACGTCGAATTGAAGCCGGTCATTTTGAAAAATTCGCAGGATTTTGTCCAGGAAAAGTTTGGGACGGCGGCCAATCCCATCAACTTCGTGTTCCACGGGGGCTCGGGTTCCTCGCGGGAAGAGATTCGGGAGGCCATTGAGTACGGAGCGGTCAAGATGAACATCGATACCGACCTACAGTGGGCTTTCTGGGATGGTGTTCGCGGCTACTACGAAGACAATCGCGACTACCTCCAGGGGCAGATCGGTAACCCGGAAGGGGAGGACAAGCCCAACAAGAAAAAGTACGACCCCCGCAAGTGGCTGCGCGTGGCCGAGGGCAGCTTTGCCAACCGGCTGAAATCGGCTTTTGAAGACTTAAATGGAGTCAATCGCAACGATATGGCTTGAGCAATCTTTTAGACGGGAATAAACTCCGAATAGACCTCGTTGTCGGCATTGCCGGGCGAGGTCTGTTTGTTTTTCTTGGGTAGCTGATAGTTATAGTCGTAGCCCCGCCCCATGTCGGAATCGATCCAGATGCGGCCCTGGTTTTGCTCGACGATCTTCTTACAAGTCGCCAAGCCGATGCCCGAGCTGTTGTGGTAGGCGTTGGATTGGAGCTTGATAAAGATGTCAAAGACCTTCTGCTGGTTTTCCTTGGCGATGCCCATCCCGTTGTCCCGAACCGCAAATTCGTAGTGATCGTGGGTCTCGCGACTCGAAATGATGATGATGGGCATGACCTCCTCCCGCCGGTACTTGATGGCGTTCGATACCAAATTTTGAAGTAGCTGCACCATCTTGACCTGGGCCAGCTGGACCTGCTCCGGTAAATTCTGCCAGTAAATGCGGGCGTCGTTTTCGGTAATCTGAGTATGTAGATTGCTGAGAATGATATTTTTGACCCCTTCGATACTGGATTTTTCTTCCTCCCGCTCCGCCTTCTTGCTCACCCGAGCGTAGGTGATCAAATCCTCGATCAACTGGTTCATGTTTTTGACCGAACCCGTGATAAAACCCAAAAACTCCTCGGTATTGGCATCCATCTCCCGTTGGCGTTCCAGGTGTCGCTGGAGCATCATCGAAAAATTATTGATGTTGCGGAGGGGCTGTTTGAGGTCGTGAGATACGATGTAGGCAAACTGCTCCAATTCGAGATTGGTGGAGCGGAGGTCCTGCTCTACCTTTTCCAGCTCCTTGGCTTTGAGGGCAATCTCTTGTTTTTGCTGGGCCAGGGTTTTCTTCTGTTCGTTGAGCGTCTGAATAATGCGGTTTTGTCCCGTCTTGAAGACCATGATGAGTGCCACCATGGCGATGAAGAAAAAGAGGAAACTGACGTAGTAGTAGCCCGCCGTAATGTGTTGGAGCTCTTCGGCAAAAGAACTGCCCCGGTATTGCTCCTGGTAGTAGAGCCAGGCCTGAAAAACCAGCAGACCCGCCGTCCAAAACAGGCCGGAGCGCACATCGGCCAAAAAGAAAGCCATCATGGGGACCACTAGAAGCCAGATGAGGTTGTCGGAATAGAGACCACCCGATTGGTAGGTCATCGGTACCAAACAGCAGGCAATGACGGCAGCCATAATGTTGCCGATGATGCTGAGGTTGTTGACGTAGCGGAAGGTGAGGATGAGTAGAGCGGCAATCGGGAGGGCTACGTGGTAGGGAAAGGGCAGTTTGACCTCGATAAAATGACTAGCAACCCAATTTCCTACTCCCAGCAGCAGTAAGACGATCTGGGTGTAGATGACAATCTTTGCCTTTCGGTACTGATAGTCCGACTGCCGGAGCTTATTCGATACGAGCCTGTCCGTAAAACGGGTGAGGAGCATGGGAAATCTGGTATTGTTTATCTCTCTGTGTCTTCCGTTAGCGTAGAAAGGGTTGGTGGTAACTCGTCCTGGGCGCTGGAATATATTGTAGCAGGAAATATGCCAAGTTCCCCAAGGTGAGGCGATAATGATCACGGTACAGTAAAATAGCTACGTTGGTTGGTGAGGCGGATCGCTTTCCGACTTATTTGAGAACCACCGCCTTGAATTTGGCCGCCAGTTCATTGCGCAGTTGCGATAACTTTTGCTGAACCCGTAGCAATCGCATGATTTGTTCGTGGTCGCCGGCATCCTGGGCCTGGCGAATCTCCGCCTGGTTGTGGAGCATCATCTGGTCGGCTTTTTTGATTTTGTACATAAAAACCACGTTGATGCTGTCCTTTTTAAAGTTTTGCTCCGGGTCGAGCTGATTTTGGAGGGGCAAATTGTGTAGGCCAATCCAGTTGGGGCTGTATTCGTAGGGGCTTTGGAGCAGGTCGATGGCCAGGCGGCTGATGTTGGGGTCGCGGTGGTTGACGAAGTACTGGGTACTCAGAGGCTCCTGGGCCAGGGTACGCTCCAAACAATAGCGGACAAGTTGGCGATAGTGCTCGTGGTGAAACTCGTCGATGACCTCCTCGATATTGCTCAGTACGTAGGCCTCCACCGTGAGGCCTTCCTCCGCATCAAACATTTTCCCAGCGTGGCTGATTAGCACCCGAACGATCTCCCGCTCCTGTAGCTCCAGGCCCTTGGCCGGACTGGAGGGGCGGGGCGCAGCGTCGTCTTCGCCCTGCCCTTCGGCCGGCTCGGGGGCCACTGCCTTGAGCGCGGGCTCCCGTTGGTCCACATTGCGGGCTTCCCCCCGTTGGCGGCGTTTGTGACGCCGTCGCAGCAGCTCGGTGACCGTCCGGTTGGTCTCATCCACCAAGATGCTTTCTTCCACTTTCATGACGACGGAGCACTCCTTGACGTAGAGCGAACGTTTGATCGGGTCGGGAATCCGGGCGATGCTGGACACGATGTCCTTGATCAGCTTGGTCTTTTTGATGGGATCGCCCGCGGCCTCCTCCATGAGCAGGTCGGTCTTGAAAAAGATAAAATCGCGGGCTTGGGCCTCGATGTATTCCTGGAAGGCCTCGGTACCCACTTGCTGGAGGTAGGAATCGGGATCTTCCCCCTGAGGAAGGAGGACGACGCGTACGTTGAGGTCCTGTTCGAGGACCAGGTCGAGCCCTCGGAGGGCGGCCTTGACACCGGCGGCATCACCATCGTAGAGGATTTTGACGTTGGGGGTGTAGCGTTTGATGAGGCCAATCTGGTCGACGGTGAGGGAGGTACCCGAGGAAGCCACCACGTTTTCGATGCCGGCCTGGTGGAGTGAGATGACGTCGGTGTAGCCCTCGACGAGGATGCACTCGTCGAGTCGGCGAATGGACTTGCGGGCCTGGTAGGCGCCGTAAAGAAATTTACTTTTGAGGTAGACTTCCGTTTCGGGCGAGTTGATGTACTTGGGGGCCTTGACGTCCTTTTGCATGATCCGTCCGGCGAAGCCCACGACCTTGCCACTGAGGTTGAAGAGGGTAAACATGACCCGGCCCCGGAAAAAGTCGCGTCCGTATTTAGAGGTTAGCCCCAGCTTCTTGAGCAGCTCCAACGAATGGCCGTCCTGCGTCGCTTGGAGGGTGAAGGCATCTTTTTTAGCCGGGGCGTAGCCCAAGCCAAAGGATTGGATGGTCTCTTCGCGAAAGCCACGTTCCTTGAAGTAGTGAAGACCTACCGACTTACCCGTATCGGTTTCAAACAGTTGCTTTTGGTAGTAGGCCTTGGCGTAGTCGTTGACGATAAAGAGGCTATCGAGGTAGCGTCGTTCCTCCTGGTGCTCCTTGCTGGTTTGGGTCTCCTCGATCTCGATATTGTAGCGTTTGGCCAGGTAGCGGAGGGCCTCGGGAAAGCTCATGCTTTCGTGGTCCATGATGAAGCGTACGGCATTGCCCGCCTTGCCACAGCCAAAGCACTTGTAGAGGTTTTTGGAGGGGGAAACGGTAAAGGAAGGGGTCTTCTCGTGGTGAAAGGGACACAGCCCGATCAGATTAGCTCCCCGCCGTTTGAGGCTAACGAAGTCTTCAATCACTTCCTCGACCTTGGCCGTGTCGAGAATTTCCTGTACCGATTTTTGTGAAATCATACGCGCAAGTGTTTTTCGAAACCCTCCAGACGGAGGCGGAAGGCCCCATTTTGGGACAATTTAGCTGCCCAAAATACGAAAAAAGTGCTTTTAAGGCTCCCTTAACTTTCTTTAATGAATTTAACACAATCGGGCCTTAAGAATTCACCCACCTGAGCTCCAAGAGCTTAAATATTTGAGTTTAACATACATTAAAATTGGTAACATTTGTTGGCACTGTAATGGCATGAGTTAAATCAGTTATGCGTACGAAGCTAGAAAACGAAAAAGACCTTAAAGATTAATGGGTGTTCTCATAGTGTGTGGGCTGCCCCTTCCCGAAAAGTCGGGTTAGGGGTAGTTTTTTTTGAAGCCCGAAAATTCACTAATTTTGCGCACGCATGATGAAGTATCCGCCCGAATCAGATTTGCTGGATTTTAGCCGCCCCGAACGCCTGGCCCCCCAGATTGAGCACCGCTTTCTCAAAGCCCTGGCCCGCGCGGTGGCGGAGGAGTTGTATCCCGGCAATTACCGCGACTACCTCGAACACTTCTACCACTCCGGCTACCACAAAATCATCGAACGCCGCGCCCAGCAACTGGCCGAAGAACTGCGATTGCTCTACCAAAAAAATACGGGCGATAGCGCCGATCCCCTCATCTACACCACCCTCCACCGCGAATTCGCCGGACTAATCGACCAATTCGTATTGCTGCACTGCCGCTCGCTCCACCACATGGATCTGCCCCAAGCCATTCTCCGCTACGCAAATCGCGAACGCAGTGAGGTCGACCTGGCCCAGATGATTTTTGATTACCTCGATTTCCGCCGGGAACCAGAAAAGGTATACACCCAAATCGACCAGATCAGCCCCGACGCCCTCCAGCGCGCCGTCCGCAGCTTCCTGCTCATGGGCAAGGCCGAACGCCTCCTCTTTATCTGTGACCAAAGCTTGTTTGGCTCGGCTCGGGAAGGCTTCGCCATGACCGACCGGGGCCTCTACTGGAAGGCCCATCTCCATCTGCCCCAAACCGTACTATACCAAGATCTGCAAAGCATCCGTCGCCCCAACGGCGACTGGATCGAGATCAACGAGGAGTTCTTCAACGTCAGCCCCAGCCTCAATTGGAAGCTGTTCAAGTTACTGCGCAAATTGCGGGATTGGGAAGGCCCACCGACCACCAAAGAAGGGACCGCCCCCACCTAACTGCCTACCCCCACTCGACTGGGGGCCATTCTTTTTACCAATCGGCTAAAAAAAAATTGGGCAAACGTGAATTTTTCCCAAAAGTGTGTATCTTTGAGATACTATTTGTATTTAGTCTAAATAAATGCAGATGTGGAAAAAATCAGATGAACCCCTAACCCGCTAAAAGTAGCGGGGAAGTCTAAAGATCTATGTTCGGATCATTTCCGATGCATACTTTTAGGTTGAGACTTTAAAGTGTCCATGATAATTCCGGGAAGCTTGGCAGAGCTTCCCGAATTTTTTTCCCCCCTTACCACACCTCCTCGCACGGTGTATTCCGACCCATTGATCCAAAGATGATAAAAGTTATCGTCCAAAATCATTTCGATATGTCCTTCAGATCTCCCACCTTGCGGTTACCTCTTTTGAGAACTGAATTTCTACTTCCCCTGTACCTGCTCTTTATCATCACTTCCCTCATTAGTGGCAACTACTACTTTCACGAGTGGTTGCACTGCAACGAGGCGGTGGCCTGGCCCGTCAGTCATCCGCTTGGCAACTACGATGCCACCCAAATCGCGGAACGCTACTGGTACCTCAGCTGGGCCTGTTGGGGCGTTGGCGGTGGGCATCTCCTGTGCCTCTACGGCCTCCACCGTAGGGGATATCTGGTATAAATGACATTGGGCTGACCTTGCGGGAGTTCCAAATCTTTGAAAAACTGTTTGGTACCCTGTTTTTAATCAGTCCAATTAAATATCTTTGCAATCCTCCTATTTACGAATGAAAAAATGAAACAATGAATCTTAGACCTATTGCCTTTATGCTGTTTGCAGCCCTGCTGATTGGCTTTGTAGCCTGCGACAATGCTGATGATGAGACGACTCCTCCCGAAGTGGTAGATGATACCCCGGAGCGTTTGGCTGCCGCTGCTACCAACTACGCCGACATCGTACTGGCCAACTACGAAGACAGCTACAATACCGCAGTAGCACTTCGTGATGCTATCAACAGCTTTGTGGACGACCCTACCGAGGAGAAGTTCCTCGACTGTAAAAATAAGTGGCTCCAAGCCCGTATTCCCTACGGACAGACCGAAGCTTACCGTTTTTACGGCGGTCCCATCGACGATGAGGATGGCCCGGAAGGTTTGATCAACGCTTGGCCGATGGATGAAAATTTCATCGACTATGTAGAGGGAATGCCCGATGTGGGATTGATCAACAATCCTACGGTCTATCCTACGATTGACAAGCCCTTGCTGATCGATCTCAACGAAAAGGAATCGGAAGAAAGCATCTTTACGGGCTACCACGCCATCGAGTTCCTGCTTTGGGGACAAGACCTATCGACCACCAGCGCGGGCCAACGGCCCTACACCGATTATCTGCCCACCGGTGGAACGGCTAGCAACCAAGATCGTCGTGGGCTTTACCTCAAAACGGTTGCGGATTTATTGGTGGATCACCTCGGTGAAGTAAGGGATGAGTGGACGGCAAATGGAGCTTACCGCGCGACCTTCTTGGGATTATCCAACTCGGATATTATCACCAATATTTTTGGCGCTCTGTCTGAGTTGAGCAAGGGAGAACTTTCGGGAGAACGGATGTTTGTCGCCGTTGATTCTAAGGATCAGGAAAACGAGCACTCTTGTTTTGCGGATAATACAATTGTTGACATCAAGCAAAACTTCCAAGGCTTGGTAAACGTTTACACCGGTACTTACTCCCGGACCAACGGTGCCGTGGTGAGTGGTGAAAGCTATCAGGATATCGCCGCTGATCTGGATGCTACCAAGGCGCAGGCCTTCGACAATGCTATTTCCGTGGCACGCTTGAAGATCAATACCATC
>CALCCH010000435.1 GCA_937899855.1 uncultured Saprospirales bacterium
GGTCTGCCCAAACCCAACGCTCCTGCCTGAACTTTAAAATTGGGGGCCAGCAGATGCCCATGGAAATCATCCGGGCCTTTGCCTACTTGAAAAAAGCGGCCGCCCTGACCAATAGCGAGTTGGGGGTACTCCCCAAAGCCAAAGCCAAACTTATCGGCCGGGTGTGCGACGAAATCCTCGCCGGCAAACTCGACGACCAATTCCCACTCGTCGTCTGGCAAACCGGATCGGGGACCCAAAGCAATATGAACGTCAACGAGGTGATCGCCAACCGCGGCCACGTCCTCAAAGGAGGCCAACTCGACGATGCCGAAAAAGCCCTCCACCCCAACGACGACGTCAACAAGTCACAGTCCTCCAACGATACCTTCCCCACCGCCATGCACATCGCGGCCTACCAGATGCTCGTCGACGTAACCATCCCCGGCATCCAAGCCCTCCGCCATACCCTCAACGAAAAAGCCAAGGCCTATAAAAAAGTAGTCAAAATCGGGCGGACCCACTTTATGGACGCCACCCCCCTCACCGTCGGCCAGGAGCTGTCGGGCTACGTCTCCCAACTCGACCACGGCCTCCAAGCCATCCGCGCCACCCTCAAGCACCTTTCCGAACTCGCCCTCGGTGGCACCGCCGTCGGAACGGGACTGAACACGCCCCGGGGCTACGATAAAATGGTAGCCGCCAAGATCGCCGAGCTGACCGGCCTGCCCTTCGTAACGGCCAAAAATAAATTCGAAGCCCTCGCCGCTCACGACGCCATCGTCGAGGCCCACGGTGCCCTCAAGACGGTCGCCGTCTCGCTCATGAAAATCGGCAACGACATCCGCATGCTGGCTTCGGGGCCCCGGTCGGGCATCGGCGAATTGGTCTTCCCCGCCAACGACCCCTGCTCGTCCATCATGCCGGGCAAGGTCAATCCCACCCAAGCCGAAGCCCTGACCATGGCCATGGCACAAGTCGTCGGCAACGACGTGGCCATCAACGTCGGTGGAATGACCGGACATTTCGAACTCAACGTTTTCAAGCCGATGATGATCTACAACTTCCTCCTCTCGGCCCGACTCATCGGTGACGCTTGCCAAAGCTTTGACCAAAACTGCGCGCAGGGCATCGAACCCAATTACGACCGCATCCACCAAAACCTCTTCAATTCGCTCATGCTCGTCACTGCGCTCAACACCCACATCGGTTACGACAAGGCGGCCAGCATCGCTAAGAAAGCACACCGGGAAGGCAGCACCCTCAAGGAAGCCGCCATTGCCCTGGGCTATCTGACGGCCGAAGAATTCGATGCCTGGGTCAAACCCGAGGAGATGATCGGCAGTATGAAAAAACGCTAGATCGGTACTTAACCGAGGCCCGGCCTCGTAAAAATTTACTATGTTTACGTCGCTGACCTAAGGTGGTACGGTAGTCGTGCCATTGTCCTGTTAAACTCAACAAAATTTAAACTATGCTCAAAAGATTACTCTTGATGCTCGTACTCGCCAGTACTTGCCTCACCACTAGCCAAGCCGTCGTCGGCCCCAGTAGCAACGCTCACCTTCCTACCGTACTCCAAGCCCAGTCCACCACCAGTCCTTTCCAAGCGCTTTACGAGCTGCGGGATGACCTCCACACCAAGGCCAAAAGTGAAGGACTGAGTGCCAAGGAAAAGCGGCAACTCAAGAAATTGAACCGCAAGTTGGAGAAGCTAGAAAAAGAAGCCTCTAGTGACGACCGTAGCCACATCGCCGCCATTCTCTTGTCCCTCTTCCTCGGTGGTCTGGGAGTAGATCGCTTTTACCTCGGTTACATTGGCTTGGGCATAGTCAAACTCCTTACCGCTGGTGGTTTCGGGATTTGGTACCTTATCGACCTCATTCTTATCATTCTAAAGGAACTCACTCCTAAGTTCGGCGATTACTACTAGAAGCCATTTCAAAAATATCCTTCGGGCTACGTCAGGGTCATTTCCGCCCCTACTTCGTTGCCAAAAGCGTCACGTAGCTAAGGCTATGTTCCGTTTTGGCGCCTCGTAGGAGCACAAATGACCACTCCCTCGCCGACAAAAACATTTTGAGATGGCTTCTAGAAGCCATCTCAGCAACTAACGCAAAAAATAGCCCCGAACTGCTAGGTAGTTCGGGGCTTCTCATTAAGTCCGATCACAATAAATGTTCGTTTCTAATTAGTGGGCTAGCTACTGGAGGATAATCAGCCGCTCGTTGGCCAGGGTACGTGTTCCATCCGTCAGTTGGAGGAGGTAGATTCCCCGGGGTAGGTCCTGGCGTCGGAATACCGTAGCCGCAGCCGTTATGGACTCCACCCGCAAGAGTTGACCCGTTGCGTCGTAGACCTTGAGCCGCCACTCTTTTCCTTCCGAATAATTGGACCATTCCACAATCGTCTCCTCTCTCATGGGATTGGGGTGAATCCTCAATAAAGAGGGGGCCAGCTCACCGGTATCAGTGGTGTTCATGACGACCTTGAGGGGATATTCCCCAACCGTATGCTGGGTAGTATTGGTAAATACCGCCGCCTGGTCTCCCAAGTAGATGGCGACTTGGTTTTCAATCTGGGTACCCTTCGGCAGGTCGCTTTTTTGGCCAATCCGAAATTTGACGAAGCCCCCCGAGAGGCCTTCCCCACTCCGGGCGCTTTCGAGTTGCAGTCCCTCCATGTGAAAAGAAAGTACGCCCCCGGCGGAGAGGTCAAAAGTATAGGGATGGGAAGCGGCACCGGGTCGGATCGAACTGATGTCTAGGGATGTGCTCAAGGTATCCCGGATGGTCAATTGGGTGCCCGCCACTTCGGCGTCAGTTTGTTAGCGTATGATGTTCTCATTTTCCTGGTCCGCAGGGATCAGGTGGTTCTCGGTGATGCCCAGGGGCTGGCCATCTAGCGAATTGGTATTCGGGGGAGCGTTCTCGTAGGTGAGGGAGCATTCGATATCGACGAAGGGATTGCCATCATTTTGGGGGAAGCGGTTGATGTAGCCCGTGCTGTAGGGACCGGGGCCACAAGCTTCCACGGCCGTACTGAGTGCATTGGAGCCGGGGTGAAAGGGTTCTTGCTCCGCTTCGAGGCGGTAGGTTTGGCCCAACGCGGGGATGGGGGTCAGTGGGAAAACCTCACCGGGTAACAACTCATTGACCTGCCCCTGCAAGAGGATAACGTCATCCTCTACGACGAGGTAGGATACGGGGCTGCTGATGGCGGCCGTACCCGTATTTTGAATCGTGAAGTTGATATCGGGCCCCGTGCATTCTCCATCCACCTCTACACTCGCTCCCGACCAATTGGGGCTGGGTAAGCAAAACGAATCCGGGTAGATGTGTACTTCCGTACAGAAGGTCAGCCCCGGAGGAGCAGCACAATCCACTTGATAATCGACCTGGAAACTACCACAGGTATTCAGACCAAGATCACCCAAGTCAAAAGTGTACACGCCATTGGCGAAGGTATGGGGGAAAGTGGCGGATTGAAAGTGGAGTAGGGAATCAAGCTCGAGTTCGAGGTAGGCGCCGATCGCCGGAGCGGTACCCAAGTTACAGTACTGCACCGTATAAGTAGCGGAATCACAAATCGCCGTGGGTGACCCCACCAGGGAGACCTCCAGATAGGGACACGATACCTCCGCCTGCATGGGAATATCCACCGCAATCGTCACGCTGTCGTTGGCTGGAAAACTGACGGGATATTCGGTCTGACAGGAAGACCAGTAAGGCGAGAAAGGGATGGTACTTACGGTAAAGTCTCCCGATTGAGCGGGTAGCAATACCTCCCCATTGGCATCGGTGATGTCGTAGAGCTCTAGCCCCTGCCCTTCCAGCAACACAATCCAGTTTTGCAGTCGCAACTCCATATTATCGTAGGTACAATTGGTCACCGAGTCGGCAAATACGGTAGCCGCAACGGCATTGGTAAGGCTGACTCCACTGGAGTCCGTGCGGATGAGGTACAGATCATCCAAGTCACGCAGGGCGCTGTATTTGCTAGTCAGCAAGTAATCCCCCCCGTCGGCAGCACTAACCAGGTGATTGAAAAACACCCCGAAATACAGATCGCGGTTAGAAAAACGCCTCGTCCAGATCGCCTGCCCCTCCGCCGAGAGCTTGCGCAAAGTCTGGACGGAAAAATTGAAGATGCCGTTGCCATCATCTCCACCATAGAGGTAGAGCGTTCCATCGGGGTTGATGGCCAGCTCTCCGTAGTACTGCCCATTCCCAAAATCGTAAGCTTTACTCCACTCCAAATTGCCTTGAGCATCCACCCGTTGAATCTCCGTATTCGGACGACTGTTTTGATTTCGGGTTTCGTCAAGTACGTAGTAAGCATTGGTGGACGATTCTACAATGTCGTGAGTGTAGTGAAAGCCAGTACCGTAGGCAGTCCGCCACTGTTCATTGCCGAGCTCATCCACTTTGAGCAGTAGGTTCTCCCAGGTGCCGCCGTCGCGGTAGGCCAGTGATACCAGGGCCCCCACATCGCGGGTACCGATGACCTTCATCACGGATAAGGTTACCCCAGCCGTATAGGCACTGGTGCTGTAATCGGCACGAAACCAAAGCACCTGCCCATCGGTAGAAAAGCAGTAAAGTCCGATGCGCTGCGCCGCTTGTCCATTGATTAGGGTATCGCGGACGGTGGGGAGCAAATACCGTCCATTGTTGAGCTCCGTCACGGAAAAAAGGGGTTCCCCGTAGGGCGTACGAAAGGCCCATTCGCGTTGCCCCTGACCGTCGATTTTAAACAATTCAGATCCCCAACCGGCATTGGGGCTTTGGTGTACATTCTCGGTGTGCAGGACGCTTCCATCACTGGTGATAAAAGCCGGTAGGCCTACCAAATCTGGGTAAGCGTAGGTATAATGGCGGACCAACTGACCATCCGGGCTCACTACCAGGTACTGATAGCCCAGATCGGAAGCGCCAGCGCCACTAAGGTCTCCCCAGGTACCCACTAGCAATAGGTTGCCCGACGGCAAGAAATCGATCGCGTTGCTGATCTGGCTATGGTTAAGCGGGTAGGAGCGTTCCCAGCCTTGTGCCCACAGGCCGTTTTGTACCGCGCAGAGACAAACGCAGAGGAAAAGGAAGATAAAGTTGGTTTTCATAAGTTTAATTTGGATTTGTTCGTTCATGGGAATAATAATTTGTGTGGGATAATTGTCGTGCTTTGGTGGCCACAAGATTCACTTTTTCCCCCACTCAGCCAATGACATTTTAAGCATTTTTTCAACTTATTTCAAACATAATCACCTGATTATCAACAAAATAACTTATTTTTATCGCTCAAAATATCGCTTGACACCATGAATAATTCGGTCCTCCTGCAGTATTGTCGGCGTTTGCAGGCCAAAGATTGGCGCGAACTGGACAAATTCGTCCGTTCCCCCTACTTCAACCAACGCGAGGATGTGGTCCGCCTACTGGAGCACCTGCGCGAGCAATTGCCCCGGCCCAGCCGTGGCGGCACCGCCCTGCAGAAGGAACGGGTCTATGCCGTCGTATACCCCGGCGAGGCCTACGCCGAAAAGCGCTTTCGCTACCTGCTGTCGGCCCTGCTCCAGCTCATCAAACGCTACTTCGTCCAACGGGAGGTCGAAGCGGATCCCCCCCAGCAGCAGGTCCACCTGTGTTGCGCCCTGCGCCGTCGCCGGATGGAACGCCAGTTCCAACAGGAGCTCGATCAGGCCTACAAACGACTGGCCAAGGGCCAACTGCGCAATCCCCAGTACCACTACCAGCAGTACCTGCTCAAGCTCGAAGAGGCCCGCTACACCAACACCACCCTCGACCACCGCCGCAGTGGAGCCGAGCTCCTCGAAGGCGTGGGCAATGCCCTGACCGCTTTTTACATCGCCGAACTGCTGCGACACGGCTGTGATATCCTCGCCCTGCGCTCGCTTCAATCGCACCGCTACGACCTCGACTTTTTGGAGGAGGTCCTCCGCCACGTCAGTCAGTCGGAGGCCCTGCGGCGGGTGCCCGCGGTACAGATTTACTACCACAGCTACCGCGCCATCGCCGCCCTCGACGCTGAGGAAGCGGCCAGCGAAGGTCACTTTCAAGCCCTCAAAGCGGGCGTCCAAGCCCACGGCGCGGCTTTTGGTGCCACCGAAATTCGCGACATCTACACCCTGGCGGTCAACTACTGTATTCAACGACTCAATCGGGGCGACCGCGCCTACATCCGCGAGGCCTTTGCCCTGTACCAGTCGGGCCTGGCGCGGGAGGTGTGGTTGGAAAATGGGGTGCTGTCGGGCTACACCTATAAGAACATCGCGCGACTGGGCATCGCCTTGGAAGAGGAGGCCTGGGTGGCCCAATTCATCGAGGACTACCGCCATTACCTGCCCCGGCGCGAACGCGAGCAGTACTGGCATTACAACTTGGCCTACCTGTATTTCCAAAAACGGGACTACCACAACGCCATGCAATTGCTGCGGGAGATCGAATTTCGGGACGTCCTGAACAACCTCGATACCCGGCGGATGCTGCTGCGCTGCTACTACGAACTGAACGAGCTGTACGCCCTGGAATACTTGCTGGACAGCTTTCAAAAATACATCCAGCGGCAAAAGGCCATCGGCTACCACAAGAACAATTACCTCAACTTGATCCGCTTTGTGCGCAAAAAGCTCCAAGTGGCCGACTCAAACCGGGAAGCCCTCGGGCGACTGGCCCGGGAGGTGGAGCAAACCGAGCAGGTGGCCGAAAAGGTCTGGCTGCTGGAGCAGTTGAAACGCTAAGGGAGCAGGATGGGGATAATTTGGAGGATGGACTATCGGATTACGATAAAAAAATGTATCTTTGCCCCGCATTTTTCAGAAGTTCTTTTACAATGGACGCGCTCAAACGTTTTTCGATCCCGATTAAAGGCTTAA
The DNA here is from genome assembly GCA_937899855.1 of uncultured Saprospirales bacterium. Classification (GTDB taxonomy): domain Bacteria; phylum Bacteroidota; class Bacteroidia; order Chitinophagales; family Saprospiraceae; genus CALLVY01. The sequence goes on from CALCCH010000435.1 coordinate 6,872, forward strand.
AATCCGGGCTCCACGAGTATCATTTCGATCTGGATGCCGACTTCTTTAGCCACTTCGAAGGATCGCCAGTTAGCGAAGGCCAATTTGGAGTAAAAATCGCCTTGGACAAGCGACCGGAGATGCTGGTACTGGACCTGGACTTTTCGGGAAAAATACCCACTGACTGCGATCGCTGTCTGGATGCCATTCAACTTCCCCTGAGTGGCACTTACCAGATGGTGGTCAAGTACTCGGATCTGGAAAGAGACCCGGACGAGGAAATCATTTACCTCCCTTGGGAAGCTCCCGAATTGAACGTGGCGCAGTATCTTTACGAGAACATCATCCTGGCCTTGCCGATGATTCGCACTTGCGACGAGCTGGGTCCCGATCGTTCTTGCAACGAGGACATGCTGAAATACTTAGACGGAGACCCCTCCCCCTCCCCCGTCGAGGAAGACGAGGTGGGGGAAAACGAAGCCTCCATCTGGAGTGAATTGAAGAAAAAGTTTAATCCTGAAAATTAGTCACCGCAACCAGTCGGTAGCGTATAAATTGAAGAATTATGGCACATCCTAAGAGTAAAATCTCGAAGCAGCGCAAAAGAAAACGTCGGACGCACAAGGTAGCGCCCACGCCCCAACTGACCACCTGCCAAACCACGGGGGAGGTCCACCTCTACCACCGCGCTCACTGGGTTGATGGCAATATGTACTACAAGGGACAGTTGGTCATCAAAGCCGATGAAGACCTGGAGGACTAAGCATCCCCCGGCTTCGCCAAAGACAAAAAACTAAGCTCCCATTTTCATGAGGGGCTTTTTCTGTTTCTACCTATCCAGCTTTAGCCGCTGGTTCACCCAATCCCCAATCCAATGAAAGCAATCATTCAAAGCAATCAGGCACCCGCCCCGGTGGGTCCCTACAACCAGGCCGTCGAGGCCAACGGTATGTTATTTGTCTCCGGTCAAGTGGCCATCGATCCGGCTACCGGCGAATTGGTCCAGGACTCGATCGAGGCCGAAACCCATCGGGTCATGCACAACCTCCGCAACGTTTTGCAAGCGGCGGGGCTGGACTTTAGCCACGTCGTAAAGGCCAGTGTCTTCGTCAAAGACATGCACCTCTACAGCCGCATCAATACGGTATACGCCGAATACTTTGACGAGGCCACCGCCCCCGCCCGCGAGCTGGTGGAAGTGACCAATTTGCCCAAGTTCGTCAACATCGAAATCTCCGTCATCGCCGTCCGTCCCTAGGGGCGCATTTTATCATCCACATCCGTCTTTCCCATGGAAAAAAGAAAGCAAGTCCTCTCCGCCATCCAACCCACTGGCGACCTCCACTTTGGCAACTACTTCGGCGCCGTACAAAACTGGGTCCGACTGCAAGATCAGTACGATTGTATCTACGGCGTGGTCGACTACCACGCCATGACCATGCCCTACAAGCCTCGGAAGCTGCGGGAAAACACCTGGGAGATCCTGTTCAACCTCATTGCGATGGGCGTCCAACCGGGATCCCTCTTCATTCAATCCCTCGTCCCCGAACATACGGAGCTAAACTGGATCTTCAATTGCTTTTGTTCCTACGGCCAACTCACGCGGATGACGCAGTTTAAGGACAAGAGCTCGCAGTCGGAAAGCAAATCCGGTGGATTCATTTCGGCCGGGCTGCTCTCCTACCCCATCCTACAAGCCGCCGATATCCTGATTTACCGCGCCGACTACGTCCCGGTAGGCAAAGACCAGGCCCAGCACCTGGAGCTGTCGCGCAACATTGCGCAACGCTTCAACCACCAGGTGGGTAAGGAATACTTCGTGCTGCCCGAAGTGCTGTACTCCGAGACGCCCAAGATCAATTCGACGGCCGACCCCACGCGCAAGATGAGTAAGAGTGCGGGCGACAAGCACTACATCAGCGTATTCGAATCGGAGCAACGGATCCGCAAGCAAATCCGCTCGGCCGTGACCGATACGGGGGATACGCCCGCCGGGGAGATGAGCCCGGGGGTCAACAACCTGTTCCAGTTGCTCAAGGCGGCGGGACAAACGGAGGCTTACGATCACTTGCGGGGCCAGTACGAGGGTGGAACGCTCAAATATTCCGAACTCAAGGAAACCGTAGCCGAAGCCCTGGTGGGCATCAGCCAAGTCTTTGTGGAAAAGAAAAAGGAATTGCTGACGCGAAAGAAGGAGGTCAAAAACGAAATCAAAGCCGCCTCGGCCGACATTCGCAAGCGGGCCCAGCAGACGGTACGCGAGGTCAAGGAACTGACGGGACTGGCCAACGTAAAATTCTAAATCATGAAGATCATTTGCATCGGTCGCAACTACGCGGATCACGCCAAAGAGTTAAACAACCCCATCCCCGCGGCGCCCCTGATTTTTATGAAACCCTCCTCGGCCCTGCTGGTCAATCAAAAGCCTTTGTACTACCCAGAGTTTACCGAGGAGCTCCACTACGAGGCTGAGGTGGTCCTCAAGATCGACCGCAATGGCCGACACGTTCAGGAGGAATTTGCCCACAAGTATTATTCGCAAATCGCCCTGGGCATCGACTTTACCGCCCGCGACATCCAGCGCCGTTGTAAGGCCAAGGGCCACCCCTGGGAAATCGCCAAGGGCTTCGATGGCTCGGCGGCCCTCGGTAGTTTTGTACCGCTGGATGAGGTACGGGGGGAAAACGGCATCGAATTTTTCCTACACAAAAATGGCGAAGAGGTCCAACGGGGACGCACCCGCGATCTGCTCTTTCCCTTCGACCGGCTGATCGTCGAGGTCTCTCGCTACTTCAAACTACACATGGGCGACTTAATTTTTACCGGCACCCCAGCGGGAGTAGGTCCGGTACAAATCGGGGATGAGTTGGAAGGCTTCGCAATCCGGCGGGGGCCAGCGCGAGAAGCCATTCCCCTGCTGCGCTGCGCGATCAAATAACCGAGTGGAAAGTACCCAGTGGTGCGCCGTACAAATCCAGAGAAGTATTTACAATTAAGCCAAGAAATCCTAACTTTGTGCCGAATTTTGGTCAAGCGCTTCACCAGCGTCTTGAATGAACCCAAAAATTAATCTAATCAAACCATCCAACCATGCCGTATTTATTTACGTCCGAGTCCGTTTCTGAAGGACATCCCGACAAAGTAGCCGACCAGATTTCCGATGCCATTCTCGATGCTTTCCTCACCCAGGATCCCAATGCCAAAGTGGCCTGCGAAACGCTCGTCACCACGGGTCTGGCGGTCGTCTCCGGTGAAGTCCGCTCCAAGGCCTACGTCGATGTGCAAAGCACCGTGCGGGAGGTGATCAAACGCATTGGCTACACCAAGTCCGAGTACCAATTCGATGCGGATTCCTGTGGCGTGATGTCGGCGATCCACGAGCAGTCGGCCGATATTGCCATGGGCGTAGATGTGGGTAAAAGTGCTGATGATCAAGGCGCGGGCGACCAAGGAATGATGTTTGGCTACGCCACCAACGAGACGGACAATTACATGCCGCTACCGCTGGAAATTTCGCACCTGCTCCTCGAAGAATTGGCCGCCATTCGCAAGGAGGGCCGCCGGATGAAGTACCTGCGCCCCGATTCCAAATCGCAGGTAACCATTGAGTATGGTGACGACAATAAGCCCAGCCGCATCGATGCCATCGTGATCTCTACCCAGCACGATGATTTTGATAGCGAAGAAAAGATGCTGGAAAAAATTCGGCTGGACGTTCAAAAAACGCTCCTCCCCCGCGTCAAAAAATTACTGCCCGCCAAAGTGCGCAAGCTCTTCGATGGGGAGTACACGCTGTACGTCAACCCGACGGGTAAGTTCGTCATCGGTGGGCCCCACGGCGATACCGGTCTGACGGGTCGTAAGATCATCGTCGATACCTACGGGGGTAAGGGTGCTCACGGAGGAGGAGCCTTCTCCGGTAAGGACTCTTCCAAGGTCGACCGCTCCGCCGCCTACGCCACGCGTCACATCGCCAAAAACGTAGTCGCCGCTGGCCTAGCCGAGCAGTGCCTCGTACAAGTGGCCTACGCCATCGGCGTAGCCAAACCCGTCGGACTTTACCTCAATACCTACGGTACCGCCAAGGTGGAAATGACCGACGGAGAAATCGCCAAAAAATTGGAAAGCCTTTTCGATCTGCGCCCCGCCGCCATCGTCAAGCGTTTTGGTTTGAAAAATCCCATCTTCTCCGAAACCGCCGCCTACGGTCACATGGGTCGTCAGCCCGGTAAGAAAAAGGTAAAGATCGGGATGAACGGCAAGGGTCGCCAGCGGACCGTAGAGACCTTTACCTGGGAAAAACTCGACATGGTCAAAAAAATCCAGAAGCTGTTTAAGCTCGCCTAAGAACAAAAGTAGGAAAGCAATGATCGGTGTTGGGGTGCCGCGTAAGTCCACTCGGGCACCCCGGTACCATCATTACCTTCCTGTCCTCAATTGTTCTAGTTCTATTCTTCGATAATGATTATCTCTTGCCAAATTCCCGCCGCCGTCCGTACCCGTAGGTAGTAGGCCCCGGCGGAGAGGTGCCTCGTGTCCAAGCGCGCGGAGTGAGGATCGAGCCGCCCCCAGTGCCCCCGCTGCTGGCCCAAGGCATTGTATAAGGTAGCCGACCGCAGGGCTGGCCCCCGCGATTCCAACGTCACTTGGTCACGACTGGGGTTTGGAAAAGCGCGAATCCGATCGGACCAGGCCCGGTCGACTAGGCCGGTACTCCGGTCGGCGACGATGCGGCCGCTGCGGCTGGGGGCCTGTACAAATAGCACCTCTCCCCCAGCATTGATGAGCCGGATCTCACGTAGGTCGAAGCGCGCCACCAGCGAATCGCGCCGCTGGTCTCCACTCGCCCTTCGCAGTAAAATATCGTCCTCCACCGTAATGATAAAGTAGCCAATGGCCCCGATCCCCGACTGGTCCTGTCCGTCCGTTCGAACCACGCCTACCTCGTAAATGCCGGGCTGGTCAGCCGCACGTTGGACCTGAATCAGATCTGCCCCAAGCGTTCCCAACCAACTGCTGTCAAACTCGACCCGGGCGGTACCCGCTTCGAACAGTGCGGCATCGTAGTAGAGGCTAAAACACACGCCGTAAACCGAATCAGCAGGAAAGGCATCGCTCCCCAGCATGATGGGCAAACGAATCGTCGTTCCCTCCACCAAGGTATCGGCATCCACCGCCATCAGAATGGTATCCAGTGGCGCCGGATCATTGAGGTCGGTACGGATAAAGCCTACTTCCTCTCCCCAGTTCTCGACCAGGGGAATCAGGTCGTCCGCATCGATCTGGCCATCCCCATTGGCATCGACGTGCTTGTTGTCGATAGGCAAACCCGGAATTTGGCTGTTCCAATCGTCGGCCGGTTGGCCTCCCCATTCGTTGCTGCCCCCCGTCCGACTCGGTCCACTAAGGCCAAAACTAAGCCCAATGGGCAGCAGGTCGCACTGGCTGACCCAACCACTGGAATCGATATCCCCCGGCCAAACGCAGAGGCTGTCCACGGTGATGGTCAGGCGGTGTTCGAAGGGAAGGCCCGCGGTGGGGGGATTGATAAGGATGGTGTACTCGGTAGTTTGCTGGGGGTCGGCCGTGGGATTGGGACAGGTGACGCAGGACAGCCCCTCCTCCGGGGTCCAGTCGTAACCCTGGGCGTCCGGCGCAAAGACCTCCAGGGATACCGATTCGAAGCGGCAGATTTCTTGACTGTCGGGCAGCAGCATGGCTTCGTGACAAACGTAGAGGGGATCGGGGGTTTGGGTACAACCCTTATCGTCAGTGATGGTGATGCGGTAGCCGCCGTAGGCCAGGTCGGTACGGAGGCTACCGCTGCCCCCATCGTTCCAAAGGTAGGTGTAGGGAAGGGTACCGCCGGTGGCGGATACCTCGATTTGACCATCGCTACCGGTGGCCGTTTCGCACTGTTGATCAAGGGTTTGGAGGACGATGGGGGCGGGATCGTCCAGTATGACCTCTAGGCTGGCAACACAGCCCTGGTTGTCGGTGATGTTCAGTACGTAGGCCCCCGCGAATAAGTCGCTGATTTCGGGGATACTGACGCCATTGCTCCACTGGTATTCGTAGGGCGGGGTACCGCCGGCGACCTGAGCGGTGATGCTGCCGTCATCTCCACCGGGGCAGTCGGGCTCGGTGATGGAGCTGATGACCGTGATGGCGGAGGGCTCGCCGACGGGGTAAAGCCCCGTGGCACTGAGGCTATTGGCATCCGTGACGGTGAGGCTGTAGGTAGCCGCTATCAAGTCGATGATCGAGGTTTCTACGGAGCCGGTGCTCCACCGGTATTCGTAGGGAGGGGTACCACCGGTGACGGTAGTTGTGATGGCGCCATCGGCGCTTCCGTTACAGGACAGGTCCGTAATGACCACATCAATCGCAATTTGCTGGGCGGCCAGTGGCCAACCGATCCCCCAAAGCAATAATAATAGGAAATGCTTTTTCATGCCTAATCGTGTTTCCTGGGCTAGGTCGTAAGTCTCTGGCTCAAGGTATCTGGAAAAAGCTGCAAAAAAAAGTACATTTTTAGGAGTTTATAGCATTTTTTTGAGCACACTATTCGTTGAATCCTTATAAAGTCTAGCTTTTAAGGGAATGGGTATAGATAAAAATCATGAAAGATAGCAAATTACTAGACCTCCTTCGTCGTTTGAACAGCAAGGAAAGGCGTCGTTTTCGCGAATACCTCCACTCGCCTTTTCACAACAAAAACCAAAAGCTCCGGCAACTGAGCGACTACCTGTATCGTTTTCAGCCCCACTTCCAGCACGACGAACTGGCCAAACCACGCGTCTTCGCGCACTTGTTTGGTGATAAAGCTACCTACCGCGATCTGCGGATCAACAATTTACAGTCCGACCTGCTGCAGTTGCTGTACGCCTTTCTGGGCCAGCAGCGTTACGAGCAGCGACGGGACCTGCACAAACAATTCTTGCTGGATGAGCTTTTCCGCAAGGATGCCGAGCGCCACTTGGAAAGACAGTTGCGCAATTGGAAAACGCAGCAAAACCAAAGTATTTACCGCAGCTACGACTATCATCTGGAGCAGTACTACCGCAACGAAAAGGAAGACTACCACCGCCTTCGCAAAGCCATCCGCAGCCACACCGAACACTTACAGGGTCAAAACGATGCCCTCGACCGTTTTTACCTGATCCAAAAGCTGCGCCTAGCCTGCGAGATGACCAGCCGGAATCTGGTAGCCCAAGCGGGCTACCGCTGTCATCACCTGGCGGACTGCTTGCGTTGGTACGAGGAGACGGAGGAACTGCAATCGGAGCCCGCCCTGCGCTTGTACCATCAGGTGCTGCAAATGTTGGAACAGCGAGAGGCGCGGCACTGGTTTCCTCGGGTCCGCCAGCTGCTGCGGGAGGAGTCCCAGTGTATTCCCCGGGAGGAATGCTGGCCGCTGTACAGTTTTGCCCTCAACCACTGTATCATCCGCATCAACTCGGGAGAAAGTGACTACTACCGACAAATCCTAGAGCTGTACCAGGAGCTGCTCGATCGACAGATCATCTTTGTCAACGGTTATTTGACCCAGTGGTCGTACAAAAACATCATCACCACCGGTATTCGGCTACAGGAGTTTGAGTGGACGGCGGATTTTATCCACCGCTACGAGGACCGGCTGCTGCCCGAAGAGCGGGCAAACGCCAAACTGTACAACCTAGCGGCTTTGTGCCAGGCTCGGGGGGACTATACGCAGGCCCTACAACTGCTCCACAACGTCGAATTTACCGATACTTCCTACCACCTCGGCGCCAAGACCATCCAGCTCAAAAGCTATTACGCCCTGGGGGAAAGCGAGGCCCTACTGGCCCTCATTGAGGCCTTCCGCAAATACCTCGGCCGCAACCGCCAAATCGCAATCTACCGCCAGGCGGCCAATCACAATATGCTCCAATTGCTCCGCAAAATTCAACAACTCCAGCTGCGAGCGCCCCGGCTCGAGCGGGCTGATTTCAGACGGCGTCACCGGCACCTGAGTCAAAGTCTCGACGGGGCACAGCCCGTCGCCAATAAAGATTGGCTGGAGGAGATCCTGGGGGAGGTCACCCAGGATGGCCCCCACTAGGGCGGGACCTTAAACATTTGAGCCCCCCGTGGCGTTTAGGCAGAAATCTTTCTGTTTTCATCAAAATAAGCCTATTTTTGGTCCACTTTACTGAAAGTTTTAGAACAGGGCCCTGTCCCTTAGCAAATTATGAATCTGAATTTTCTGTATAACTTTGGCCGTTACCTCGTCCTCCTCCGGACGGCACTGAGCCGGCCCGAGAAGTTCTCGATGTACTGGAAGGAAACCATGCGGCAGATGAACGACATTGGGGTGGGCTCGCTGGTCATCGTTTGTTTGATCTCGGTTTTCATCGGAGCGGTAACGGCAGTACAGTTTGCCTACCAGTTGCAAGACAGCTTCGTTCCCAGCTACTACATCGGCTACATCGTCCGGGACAGTACGATCATCGAATTGGCCCCGACGATTACCTGTCTGGTCTTGGCGGGGAAGGTGGGGTCCAACATCGCGGCGGAGAGTGGTGGGATGCGACAGAAGGAGCACATCGACGCCATGGAGATTATGGGGGTCAATACGGCGGCCTATTTGATCATGCCCAAATTGATTGCGGCCCTCTTCGTCATTCCCCTGTTGGTATGTACGGCGGCGGTGGTCAGCATTGGGGGAGGCTACTTGTCGAGCGTCCCGACGGGTTGGATCACCGATGCGGAGTACATTCGTGGGGTGCGTTCCTTTTTTGAACCCTACTACGTTTTTATGATGTTCGTCAAGGCGATCGTATTTGCCTTTATCCTGACCACGGTACCCGCCTACCAGGGCTACTACGTACGGGGGGGGAGTATTGAATTGGGGCAGGCCAGCACCCAGGCCGTGGTGTACAGCGATATCCTCATCTTGCTGGCCGATTATTTGATCGCGATATTATTGACGGTATGAGGCCAAGGGGTAAACATAGACAGCCATGATTCGAATCGAAAGTATCCGCAAATCCTTCGACGAAGTCGAAGTGCTCAAGGGCGTCTCGGCCAGTTTTGAGCAGGGCAAAACCAATCTGATTATCGGGAAAAGTGGGGCGGGAAAAACGGTGATGCTCAAGATCTTGGTGGGGCTACTGCGACCGACGGCGGGCGACATTTGGTACGATCAGACCAATTTTGGGCAGCTCGACAAGCGGCAGTTGCGCGAATTGCGGATGGACGTGGGCATGCTCTTCCAGGGGTCGGCCCTCTTTGACTCCATGACGGTGGAGGAAAACGTGCGTTTTCCCCTCGATATGTTTACCAACAAAACCGCCAAGGAAAAGCTGGACCGGGTCAACTACTGCCTCGAACGGGTCAACCTGGAGGGAGTCAACCGCAAGTACCCCTCCGAAACGAGTGGCGGCATGCAAAAGCGGATCGGGATTGCCCGGTCGATCGTCCTCGAACCCAAGTACCTCTTTTGCGACGAGCCCAACTCCGGCCTCGACCCCACCACCGCCTTGCTCATCGACGAGCTCATTGTGGACATCACCCGCGAGAACAACATCACTACCGTCATCAATACCCACGACATGAACTCGGTGATGGAAATTGGCGATAACATCATCCTCCTCCACCTCGGCGAGCTGACCTGGACGGGCAATAAGGACGAAGTACTCGAAAGCGATAACCAGGTGTTACAGGATTTCATTTTTGCCTCCCCCTTTCTCCAGCGCCTCCGCCGCGCGGCCCTTTCCAGCTCCGGCGAGTAGCGCTCCGCTGCGTCTTTCCCTTTTCCTTCCAGTATGGCCCCCAAAAAGAAATACCCGTTCCACTTTGGAACAGGTATCTCCGTCTTTGGTCTCAAAAAAAGAAAACTAGTTAGTTTTTAAATGCCTCTTATTGCACTTAAAAGGAGATGGTGGATAAGCTACCACCAGCGTTTTGATGTCCACCCTGCGGGACACGTGGTTTCATAGTGCAGTTTGTTTACAGTTGACAGGGCTACTCGGTATTGGGAACGGCCCCGGGGGGCCAAGAGGCAGGTATACGGGATTATAATTTGTAAGCCTTACCTCATAAGTCAGTGTACGTATTCCTAATCCGGGGATTAAGAGGCTACCGGGTATTCGCTGTGTAACAGCTCCGGTGTAGTGCTTTGGAGAACGGCCGGTCGGGCTTCCGCCAAACCAAAATCCGTTAGGGAGTTTGCGATCGGTGCCAAGCTACCCATTGGAAGGGGTGGCTCTTCGGTGGCACTCAGGGGAACGGGTGGTTCCGCCAGCACGATCGAAACGAACGCGACAATAGTCAACGCCAAAGAAAATAGGAGAAATAGTTCCATAGTGTGCGTATTGGTGTTCAAAAATGATTGCCAGACTTTGGGTAATGTATTTTCTCGATAGGAAGAACGGACAGCCCTTGCCTGCCAGAGCGGCACTGTCCTTTTGCAACTAGTTCTCTTTGTATTTTCTTGAGGTGAAGCAAATATATGGAAAAAAATATAATAGATACAAGCCTCTTTTGGCGAAGTCGGAAATATCTGTGACAATAGATTAAGTGGAAGAAAAAGGAAAGTACCGAGGCGTGCCCCGTAGCATAAAATGGGCCAATTTTTCGCCAATTGCATTTTGTGATGGCGGATCGGAAGCAAAATCACGGGCAGCGGTAGATAAATGGAGGAGATTTATACCGCATTTTGATTTTGTTCAGCAAAATATAAACAGATAATGTGTGACAATTCACATGATTATTTTGTTTAATGTAAAACCGAGAAAATTTTCCTTTTTTTTAAAAAAGCTATAAAAAGTTATTTTAATGCGTATTCACCAAATAATATTTGGCACCTTCGGTAGAAACACTGGGCTAGATGTTGCTAAAAAAATTTTCCAGAGGAACCATTGGAATAATGCGAGATGTTAGTAAATTTGCGAGCCCAATGCAAATACCCAATGCCCGGGTGCTGAAATTGGTAGACAGGCATGGTTGAGGGCCATGTGTCCTTTAGGGCGTGCGGGTTCGAGTCCCGCTCCGGGCACCCCAAGCTCGACGACTTGTTGTTCGTCGAGCTTTTTACTTTATCGGTCCCTTGGGCTTGCATTTTGTCCTCGCTTCCGCTTACTTTCGCACCATGAAGCAGGTCCGAAATGGTGAATTTTACGGCGAGCACAACCAAAAGCTACGGTTCAAAACCCTGGTCCTTACCGACACCGACTTTACCCACTCCCAGGTCGACTGGCTTTACCTCGATCATCCTTACTTTACCTACCTCCTAGCTGGACAGCTGTACGAAGCCCACCGGGGAGCGACTTACTATCTACAGCCAGGAGGGTTGTTATATCATCACTGGCAGGATGCGCACCGCAACCGGCGGGCCCCCCAACCCCCCCGCGGCGATAACCAAGAAATGACCCCCGCTTTCACCTCGAATTGCCCGCCGACTGGTTCCACCAACACGGCATCCAGCCCCAAGCTTTCGAAGGCAGTCACCAAATCCAACACCCCGCCATCCGGCAACGCTTCAACGAAATCTACCGCGAGTTTAGGGTCAATGACGCCGATAGCGCCGCGAGTATCGAAATGCTCCTCAGCGATGTCTTTAGCCACATGGCCCACCGCCCAGCTCCCCGCCGCCCCAAGGCCCCCTGGCTCCAACAACTGACCGACTGGCTCACCGAGGCTCCCGATACCCAAACTTCCCTCCAGGACCTGAGCCAACGCTTTAG
>CALCCH010000436.1 GCA_937899855.1 uncultured Saprospirales bacterium
GAGGGTCTCTATTTCTTTGAGGTAGGGGTTGCTGCGATGGAAAAATAGGCTTTTGCTACTGAGCAGTTGATTGCTGCGGTCGCGTACCTCGACCACCAGGTTGTAGTTGCCAGATTCGAGCTCGGCGATGTTTTTTTGCAGGAGGAGGACGTTGATGGGGGCGGGTTTGCGTTTTTTGTGTCCCAGGATGACGGTTTTGGTATCTCCATTAATCTCTATGCGTTCGACGGCGTAGCGGATGACGAATTCCTCGTCGAGCACCTGATCGGTATTGTAGATTTCGCTGTAAAAGATGAGTTGGGAGTGGTTCTTATTGTAAAAGTTGAAGGGGAGGCTTTCGAGGTAGTAGCCGTTTTTGGTGTACTGGTTGGAGGTCGAATCGGGGCGGAAGGAGGACAGGAGTTGAATGTCAGATTGCTGAATTTTTTCGCGCTCAAAATCGAGGGTAAAAACCTGGTCAAAAACCTTGGTATTGTCTTCCAGGTGCAGGTCCTTGACCGTCACCTCGATGGTGTAGGTTCCGTTTTCCAGCCCAAAGCGCCGCTGGTCGATAAAATCCATCGGGAAGGGGCTGCGGGGGCTATTGAGTCGGTACTTGTCAAATTTGACGATTTGGCCAAGTAGCATGAACAGGATGAGGATTTCCACACCGGCCTGGTACTCACTGCTGTCGACGGTAACGAAGTTGACGGTGCTGCCCACGATGTGGAGGTATACTTCGACGTAACCCTGATTGTAGCTTTTAAACTTGGCGTAGGAGACGCTGGCGTCGAGTGCGGAAGCAAGGGTAAAGCTGGCCCAGCACAGGACCAATGAGAGTAGCCATCTTTTCATGGTGCAGTGATTTCAAGGGTTCAATAAACCAATACCCACAAGATAGCGTGAAAAGCCAATTAGTTCAAATCTTTGAGAAAGAATAAGTCAGGTTGCCACTGGCCGTCATTCGGCTTTGGCTCGCTTCATTTCCAGGCGAAATTCAAAGGTCTCCAAGGTGGTACTGAGGACCAATTTGTTGCCTTGCAGCGACTCAATCAGATAGATGATGGAGGGGTCGCCCTGCTGGAGAATTTTCCCATCCGAAAACTCGTAGGGGTATTCGGCACTTTGCCCACTCAGGAAGTTGGTGGTCAGGGCATTCTCTTGGAAGCGGAAAAACAGGCCGTCCATCATGGCCGTCTCCGTGCGGTTGCGCTCGGCCTTTGTCATCTCCCAATTGCCCAGGAGTTGTTCTTGCGTCACCTTTTTATCGTTTCCGCCCTCCCCCGTGCAGGCACTGAGGGCCAACAAAAGCAGCAGGCTGAGCCCGGAAGTCAATTTCAGTAGATTCATTGCTTGATTTGTAAGAAGCCAATAATGCTAGTCAATCGACAAAATTAGTGAATTTCTAGGCTTTTTCCAGCTCCACCACGGTGATTTCGGGCAGAATCCCCACCCGGCCGGGATAACCCAAAAAGCCCAGCCCCCGATTGACGTATAGGTACTGCTTTCCTTCCCGGTAGAGCCCCGCCCACTTTCGATAGACGTATTGGATGGGACTCCAGCGCCACCAGCCCGGAATTTCAATCCCAAATTGCATGCCATGCGTATGCCCCGAAAAGGTAATCGCAATGTCGGAGAAGGCCGGGCGTTGGGTAACCTCGGCCTCCCAGTGACTGGGATCGTGGCTGAGGAGCAACTTCAAACTGGCGCCTTCCGTGCCCGCGTAGGCCCGACTCAAATCACCGTACTTGTGAAAACGGGCGCTGGCCGAATAGTTCTCCACCCCAATCACGGCGATGCGGTGACCGCGGATATCGAGCAAGCGGTGCTCGTTGAGCATGAGGTCCCAGCCCATTCGGCGGTGCGTGGCGAGCAGGTCTTGAAAGTTTACCCGTTTGGCCGCCACCGATTCCCAGGCGTGGTAGTCGCCATAGTCGTGGTTGCCCAGGATGGAGTACACCCCGTGCCGCGCCTCAATTTTGTCAAAAATGTCGACAAAAGGGTGCATTTCTGCCGCCACCGAATTGACCAGATCACCGGTAAAAAAGACCAAATCGGCCCGCTCCGCATTGATGAGGCGAATGGCCTCTTTGATCGGCTCGCGTTGGGTAAAACTGCCCGAGTGGATGTCCGAAATCTGAACGATCTTGAGGCCCACCAATTCCTCCGGCAAATTGGGCAGCGGTACTTTTTCGCGAAATACCCGGTAGCGGTAAGGGTTACGAATCATCCCGTAGGTCAGTAGCACCAGCGGAATCAGACTCACGACCAGGGCGATCTCGGCATTGAGTACCGAGCGGTCGAGCCCGAGCGCTACACTGCCCGACCAGTGGTAATACAGCGCCAGCAACAAGCGACGGAAGTCGTCAAACAGCAGCACCAAGGCACCAAAAAATTTGCTTAAATAAGCGATGATCAAGAGAGAGCGCCACCACATCAGCCCCTGGCGATAGGGGCGCAATTGGGAAAGTTGGGAAATGCCCAACCAGTGGGCGAGGACCAGCAGGGGGAGGGTCCAAAACAGCGCGTAACTCCCCCAACGCAGGGCGCTTGGCCACCCTTCAGCTACGAGAGCGAGGGCTTGGAAAACGTAGCTGTCGAAGCAAAATAGCAAGAGGAGGGCAATCAGTAGTCTCATGGGTGTGGTCAATGGTGAACAAATTGGAAGCAGGGGATGGTCAAATCCCCTAGCAACAGAACTCGGAGCGGTCCGAAAAGTTGATGGAATATAGATCAACGGTTGGTTTTTCCCTATGAAATAAAGAGACCGGCCCCAAATATTCCCCATCTTTGGGATCAGACCAAATTGACCACACAGCATCATGAAGTACGTACTCATCACGGGAGTGTCTACCGGTATCGGCCTGGCGAGTGCCCACTACCTTCTGGAGCGGGGCTACGGCGTGCTGGGCAGCGTCCGCCACCAAACCGATGCCGATCGGCTACGGAGCGAACTGGGGTCCCACTTTCACCCCCTCCTCTTCGACGTCTGCGATGCGGCGGCGGTAGCAGGCGCCCGACCTCAAGTTGAGGCCATTGTGGGGGAAGCGGGCTTGGCGGGGCTGGTCAACAATGCGGGGATCGCGGTGTCCGGCCCACTGGCATTGGTCCCGCTGGAGCGCATCCGTTACCAACTGGAGGTCAACGTCCTGGGCGTCATCCAGGTGACCCAGACCTTTTTGCCCCTGCTTGGTGCCCAGCTACCGGCGCGCACCCGTCCCGGTCGAGTCATCAACATCAGCTCGGTGTCCGGAGCTTTTGCGGCCCCTTTTGTCGGCCCTTACTGCGCTTCCAAATACGCCTTGGAAGCCCTCACCGACAGTTGGCGGCGCGAACTCCTGCTCTACGGCATCGATATGATCTCGATCCGGCCCGGCCCCATACGCACCCCCATCTGGCAAAAAACCATTGATAAGATCGAGACCTACCCCGACTCCGACTACGCCCCCCTGCTCCGCCAATCGGAGCAAATGATCCGTCAGTCGGAAGCCAATAGTTTGCCCGCGGAGCGCGTAGCAAAAGTCGTTCTTCGAGCACTCGAAGCCCGCCGGCCCCGTACCCGTTACATCGTAGCTAAGAACAAACTCAACTTTCACCTGCTCTTCCACTGGATCCCCGATCGGGTCGCGGACTTTTTCGTTCGCCGAGCCTTTCGCAAGATGGCGCAATCCTAAGTCCCATCCCCCAAAATGGCCACAGCAAAAGGCCCCGACTGCGAAGCAATCGGGGCCTTTTGAAGGTTGGTACGGTCTGGCGCCTAGTTTTTGACCATGCGCTTGCGTTCCTTGATCCGAGCTTTCTTACCCACCAATTCGCGCAGGTAGTACAACTTGGCCCGACGAACCTTGCCGCGCTTGAGTACTTTGATGTCTACCACGCCGGGAGCGGCGTAGGGGAAAATACGTTCCACGCCCACCCCATTGGACATCTTGCGAACGGTAAAAGATTTGTTCTTTCCCTCGCCTTTAATCTGAATCACATCACCACGGAAAACCTGAATCCGCTCTTTGGAACCTTCCACAATTTTGTAGCTGACGCTCACATTATCCCCCGGACGGAAATCGGGGTAATTCATTTCCTTGGCGTTTTGCTCTTTGACGAACTTAATTGCATCCATTTTTCCGTGTTTTTCTTTAAAAGTAATTTCGGAGTGCAAAGATAAGCAATTATTTGAATTTTGTGGAGGGTGGAGGCGAAAAAGTTGTGGTACTTTCCGAAGAATTTTGGAAGGCACAAAAGCAGCGGGAAGGCATTACTCATCAGCGGGAATATTTACCGCAAAGGGGTCGGTGGGGACGGCTAAAGGCGCTAAGTGGAAATGTTAAAATTTTTTCTGCCCGATTTTTTTTGCGAAAATTTCCCTAGGGTTTATGGGGCTTACAGGCGATTCGGATCCCTTTTTTCACTTTTGGCTTGTGGAATTTTAGGGCAAAAAGCGTCTATGTACCGGAATTTCTTATTCTAGATGGTAGGAATTCTTTGATTTTCAAACCGACCGAAGTGAGGAATTCCGGGTCTGGGTAGCGGAGCTGTACACCGGTACAGTGACCGCATAGGGGTGCTGTTGTGTCAGCACCTTGAGGGTGGGCCCACCCAAGCCCCAAAATACAC
>CALCCH010000437.1 GCA_937899855.1 uncultured Saprospirales bacterium
TGACGATTTCTTTTTGCTGGTGGGCCCAGAAGGCGCGGTACTGCGGATTGAGTTGATCCGAGGCGATGGCTTCCTTGATTTGATTGAGTTGGTTGCGATCTACCTGCCGCGTGTTGGGATTCATAAAGCGGGTCTGGATGATGGGGCTGAGGTTTTGGCCAAATTCCAGATCGCGGAATTCGTTGTCCCCTACGCCCAAGCCGAGGGCGTCCGCTTCTTCCTGGACCAGGGCATCTTCCACAAAATAGCTCCAAAGGGCATTGCGGCGGCCAAAGATATCGCTACCCGATCCCGAGTAGAGGGCATCTTCGGCTTTGTAAAACTCGTTGGCGTTGATCTTATTGCCTTCGATATTGCCGATTACGTTTTGCGATTGACCGAAAATGCTCTGCTGGCCCGAGAGGGTATCCATCAGGAGGAAACCTCCCAAACCCAGTCCGATGGCTACGATCAAAAGCCAACTGTTGTTCCTGATTCTTCCAATTAATGCCATTCTGTACTATTCTTTTTACGAGTGTGTTGATGATTGTTTAATAGGTTGCGATTTTTCCCTTTTGTAAAAGCCTGATTGAAGGGTTCTTACGTAGGAAAGGACCTCAGGTTGCTCCCATCGGGGTGGGGATCGGATCTACCTTTGGAAAAAATCCATGCAAAGGTAGTGTCTTTGGCACTTAAAATCAAAATTTTTTCCGGTGGGGGAGGGCGCGCAAGCGTTTATTTCTCAAGGTGTTGGGCTGCGGCGTCGAGCTCTTCGTAGAATTCTTCGCCGTACTTGCGGATCAGGGCTTCGCGGGCGAAGCGGTAGAGGGGGAGTTTGGCCTTGGCGCCGTTGCTACAGGCGGCCGAGCAGATGTCCCAGCGATCGTAGTTGAGGGCTTCGAAGTTGACCTCCGGGTTGGTGTGGATGCGGATGGGGTAAAGGTGGCAGGAGATGGGTTTCTTAAAGTCGACTGCCCCGTCGTTGTAAGCTTGTTCGATACCACACTGCGCGATGCCCAGGGCATTGTAGGTGAGAAAACTACAGGCGCCGTTGTCGAGTAGGGAGGTCCCGTATTCGCCGGGTTCTTCGTAGTAGACGGCCGGGCCCTTCTCTTCGATGACGGCCCGGCCTTCGGGGGTGAGGTAGGGCCGAATGCGATCCAGCAGCTCGACCAAAATGGGAATCTCCTCCGCTTCGAGCGGAGCGCCCCAGTCGCCTTCCCAACAACACGCCCCTTGGCAGGCGTCGAGCTGGCAAAGAAATTTTTCTTGTACGACATCGTCGTGGATCAGCACGTCCTGAATGATCAGCATGGAAGCTATTTTTTTAAAAAGTCCGGGGGGCTTAAATTGCCAAAGGTAACACCATATATATATGGATAAGAAATGAAAAAGTACTATTTTTACCCACCGAGGAAAAAACACTCCTTTTTTGTAAATTGTTAATATCACAGAACCAAATTTTCCAAATCAACAACTCTAAATGGACCCGCTGAAACAGAAATTCCAAGACAAATCCGCTCAGTTAAAAACAGAAATTAAAGCACTCCTCAAAGCACAAGGCTCAACCAAAGTAGACGAAGTTACCCTCAAGCAGGTCTACGGCGGTATGCGCGGTGTCAAAAGTATGGTTTGGGAAACTTCCCAGCTCGATGCGATCGAAGGGATTCGCTTTCGCGGTTACTCCATTCCCCAATTGCGGGAGCTGCTGCCCACCGGCAGTGGTCGGGAGCCCCTGCCCGAGGGTTTGTTCTGGTTGATGTTGGTCGGCGAAATTCCAACGGCCGAAGAAGTGCAGTGGCTGACGGATCAGTGGGCCAGCCGGAGTGCCATTCCCGAACACACCTTCAAGGCGCTCGACGCCCTGCCCGTCGATACCCACCCCATGACGCAATTTACCATCGCCATCGCTTCCATGCAGACGACGAGTAATTTTGCCCAACGCTATTCCGAAGGCATCAACAAGCACGACTACTGGGAGCCCACCTACGAAGATACGATGAACCTGATCGCGCGGCTGCCTCAGGTAGCGGCGTACATCTACCGCCGTACCTACCACAATGGCGACCACATCGCCCCCGATCACAGCCTCGATTGGGGCGCCAACTTTGCCCGAATGCTCGGCGTTGAAGGAGCCGACTTCCAAGATTTTATGCGGCTCTACCTGACCATCCACGCCGATCACGAAGGGGGCAACGCCTCGGCTCACACCACGCACCTGGTCGGGTCGACGCTTAGCGACTCCTACTACTCCATGTCCGCAGGGATGAACGCACTAGCGGGCCCCCTGCACGGCTTGGCCAATCAGGAGGTCATCAAATGGGTGTTCCGCATGACCGACCAGCTCGGCACCAAGACCCCCACCAACGAACAGATTGCCGCTTACGTCAACGACACGCTGGCGTCCGGCCAGGTGATTCCCGGCTACGGGCACGCCGTCCTCCGCCAGCCCGATCCCCGGTTCATTGCGC
>CALCCH010000438.1 GCA_937899855.1 uncultured Saprospirales bacterium
GGGGGGAGGATTGGTCAGGTCGATGATGGCTTGGCTGCGGTCGGAGCTGCTGTTGCCCACCAGGTGTTGGGTGTTGGCACTCTGGTTGACGTCGCCGACCTTGACGGCGTGGAAGCCCATCTCGTCGCGGTAGGGCGTAGTCACGGGGTAGCAAAAGTCGCTGCCCAGATAATCGGGATAGGGAAAGATGTCGGAAATCTCGAAAGGGGTATCGCTAAAGGACGGCGGATCAAAGTGGTCGCCGTTGAGAAAGGGGATCAGCTCGGGGAAAAAACGCCAGGGGCTGTTGAGGTTGCCTTCGACGGGCAGTTCGGTAAATTTGTAGAGGATCAGGTCGCGCAAGAGGGTGATGTCTGCCGCATCTACCTTGCCATCGTTATTGGCATCGGCGGCGATTTGATTCCAACCGTCGAGGGGTTGGATGCCCAGGCGGTGCTGGCTGATCAGTACCAGGTCGTAAGTGGTCAGGCCATTGAACCAATCGTCTTCCTTTTCCAGTTCGGCGGTAGCTGCCCCTTGGAGGGGAAAGTCGCAGAAAAATTGGCCCAGGGCATCGGTGAGTGCGGCGGGCTGGCAGGCAATGCCGGTGGGCAGGCTACAGTCGCCGTCTTCAAAATAGTTGATTTCCACCGATACGTTGCGTAGTCCCTCGCTACCGGGCATGCGCAGTACGGTCTCACTCAGGGCTTCGTTATTGGGGGGCGGGCAGCCGCTGAGTTCGTACTGGATAAAGTCCAGGTAGTAAAAGAGGGACCGATCCATCTGGCCGGGGGTAAAGCTGGACCGACAGAAATAGTAATAGGACATCAGGTTATTGATCAGAGGTTCGTACTTGTCGTTATTGGCGTCGTATTTATCTTCGGTGAATACGCAGGTCTGTAAGTCGTAGTCGAGCTCTGCATCGGCGGGTGTATCCGCGACCATATCTCCGCCGGCAATTTCTATTTGATAGGTGATAGAGTTGTTAGGGTTGGTCCAGGTGTAGGGAGAATCTTCACAATTGTGGTAGGTATTATTATGATGAACTAAGATGTCATCATCATCGATTCCATTGGGTGGGTTAGGGTCTACCAATTCCGTGAGTTGGTAGTACTGAAAAGGAGCGTCGGGATCGTATACGGCTTTCGATCCTTCATGGGTATGGCGCAGGCCGAAATAATGACCCATTTCGTGAGCCAGTGTCGTCATCTGAAAAGATAAATTGGGATTATTGTAAGGCATCAACACCCCATTGTTGCTGCTTTCCATGGGGGCAGCGGCGGTGCCACCCGTGTTGATGGTAATATTGACGAGATAAACATTGACTGCTCCCGCGACCCGGTGCGTAGCAAAGGGTGCTAAGCCCTGTACCGCCAGCAGTTCGCTGTCGTCGATGTAGTTGACCGGAGCGACCTGGCGGAAATCAAAATTGGCCCCGGCGAAATAACCATTAAGTGCGATCGTCATCTGATCGGCAATGGCTTGGGATTGTCCCCCATTCCCATTGTCATCCCGAACGTTGTGGAACTGGATCGGAATGCAAAAAGGTCCCGCCAGCTCTTGCGGCGTATAGTCATCCTTCCAATCGCTAGGGGCGAAAATCCAGCGTCCGGAAGCATTGAGGTTGATGTCGATACAAGGGGCCTGTCCCCAGGCCTGGAAGGTGTAGGTCAGCAGGAAGAGGAAGATCCATCGTTTGATTGATTTCATGATAACACGTTTTGGTAAATGAATTAGTTGTGAATTACCCCCTGGACCGTCGGGGTAATCGCCCGCACCTTACTTTTCTCGGAACGTGTCGTTTTTTGATCTGAACGTGTCGATCGGAAGGGGATAAGCCAAAGCAAAGGCCCCATCACCACAGGTTGCGGTGATGGGGCCGGTCGTTTTAGGACGGAGAAATTTCACTAGTGGGGCAGCACGCTAAACCGACCCTCTTGTCGAAAGCCTCGACCTTCAATGGTGAAAAAAAAGCTTCCCCCCCTGGCCCGAGCAAAGTCTTCGATACTCAGGACATTGTTCCCCACGACGTAGGTCTCCCGCGCCGTGTGTACCAACTGGCCCAGGGCATTGTAAATGCGAATTTGGGCCGTGCCGCTTTGTGGGGATTGGAACCGAAAGTGGATCGTCTCACGACTGGGGTTGGGAAAGACGCTGACCTCAAAATTACACTGGGGCAGGGGCTGGACTATGGTGTTGGCATCGACCACGCTCATCAGCAGACGCACAGGAGCCGCCGCCCCCTCCGCACTGAAGAATTCGGTCGGTAGGACGTGTGGGCTGATTTGGAGGATGCGCTGTAATTGCTCGATGTCCTCTAGGGCACGCAGTTGTAACTGGAACAAGGGCTGATCGGAGGCCAGATGCTGCCCTTCCAGTCGTTCGTCCAACCACAGGACGCGCAGTTCCTTTTCCACCAAGCGCTGGGTGCCGAAATGGTCGACTCGGAATTGGGGCAGTTCGCCGGTTTTGATTCCTTCGAGTTCGACGCGTTCGGTATCCAGAAAAAGACCCAGGCCAAAGGCGGCGATGTTGGTAAAGCCCTCGGCACTCAGCCTAAGGGTAAAGGTTTCGCCACTTTGGATGGGGCGGGGATTGTGCAGGTCGATGATGGCTTGGCCGCGATCGGAGCTGTTGCCGCCACTTACTTTTTGGGTATTGGCGCTTTGATTGACGTCGCCGACCTTGACGGCGTGGAAGCCCATCTCGGCGCGGTAAATACTGGGGGTAGCGTAGCAAAAGTCGCTGTCCAGGTAATTGGGGTAGGGGAACGCCACCATATTGAAAGGAGTACCCGTGAGTGGGGAGGCCGTAAAATGATCGGGATGGAGAAAGGGAATCAACTCGGGGAAGAAACGCCAGGGGCTATCCAGGTTACCTTCTACGGGTGGGGTGTTGATGTTGTTGAGAATCAAATCGCGCAAAACCGCGATGTCCGCGCCATCGATCTGGCAATCATTATAGGCATCCGCCGCGATTTGGTTCCAGCCGTCCAGCAAGTCCGTACCGAGTTGGTGCCGGCTGATCAAGACCAAGTCGGCTACCGATAGGCCATTGAGCCAGGTATCCTCCTTTTGCAGGTCGGCGGTGGTGGCGCCGTCGAGGGGGAAGTTACAGAAGAATTGACCCTGTGCATCCGTCAAATCCGTTGGGGTGCAGGTGCCGTTGGGGACGCCGTTACAATTGCTATCCGCGTAGTGGTCCAGTGTGACCGCCACGTTGCGCAAGCCATCACCACCGGGCATCCGCAGTACCGTTACGATCAAAGCTTCGTCGTTGGAGGCGTAACAACTGTTGTGCGCATACTGGATGTATTCCAGGT
>CALCCH010000439.1 GCA_937899855.1 uncultured Saprospirales bacterium
ACTTCGAAGACTACGTCCACCGCGACCCGCTTCCTCCCCCTCCCCCCGATGGCTTGCGCCTCATTTTTGTCAACCACAGTACCTTCCTCCTCCAGTACCGGGGGCTCAACATCCTCACCGACCCCATCTGGTCGAACCGTTGTAGCCCCTTCCAATGGGCGGGCCCCCACCGCAAGCGTCCCCCCGGACTCGCCTGGGAAGCATTGCCCCCCATCGACCTGGCCCTACAGAGCCACAATCATTACGACCATCTCGATGCGCCCACCCTGCGGCGCCTCCACCAAAAACAAAAGCTCCCCCAGTACATCGTCCCCCTCGGCTTAGGGGATTTTGTGCGTCGCCTGGGCGCCACCGCCATCGTCGAACTCGACTGGTGGGAACAACACGACCTGGGCCCCCTGCGTATCCAGGCCCTACCCGCCAACCACTTTTCCAGCCGGGGTATATTCGATCGCGACAAGACCCTGTGGGCGGGTTTCCTCCTGGAATCGGAAGGGGAGAAGATCTACTTTGTAGGGGATACGGGCTACAGTGATGTTTTTGAGCACATCGGTCAAAAGCTGGGCCCCGTCGACCTGGCCTTGATTCCGATTGGCGCTTACTTGCCCCATTGGTTCATGTCGCCCATCCACGTCTCCCCCGCGGAGGCCGTCCGGATCCATCGGGATTTGCAGTGTCGGCAAAGCGTAGCCATGCACTTTGGTACCTTCCCCCTGGCGGCGGACAATCCCGAGCGATCCGCGCGCGAGCTGCGGGTGGCACTCGAAGAACAAGCCGTTCCAAGGGAAGATTTCGCAATTCCCGACGAAGGGAAACGCTACCGCTGGGACCGAGAGCGGGGGCTGCGGACGGAAGCGGAGTGAAAAAACAAAAAGGGGGCCCAAAAAAGTACGCCCATCGCTCAGCGACCGGCGTACTTAAAGAATGTTTAGGATCAAAGTATTTTGGGGTATTGCTTCTACTATAAGCTACTTCGAAAGTAAACGTGACAAAAAAAGGCAAAGTAATCGCTAAGGGTAGTGCATTCGGGAAAATGGGAACCCAATTACCGGAATAGCTCCGGCAAAACCGCATTGAAGATACTCGTATCGGGACGGGCGTTGATGCTGCTGTTGAGGAGGAGCACGTAGCTGCGATCCGAATCGGGAAAGTGGTAGGCAAAGGTGCTGAAGCCGTCAATGCCCCCCGTATGGCCGATGGCCGATCCGTAGCGCGTATTGAACCGCTCGATCCCGTAGCCATTTTGCTCCTGTCCGTAGTCCTCCCAGACGTAGTCGGCGGGCAGGTCAAACCAATCGGTCATCTTATTCCAGGAGGCCTCCGAAATCAGCTGTCCTTGGGCCAAGGACCGAAGGAAGACGGCCAGGTCGTAAGCGTTGATGGCCACCCCGCCGTCGCCACCGATGCCCAGTTCGTCGCCGTACAAAAATTCGGATTCAACCATCTGTCCATTCCCGTAGATTTCCACGTAGCCCTTGACCATCCCCTCGGGAATGGGCTGGGTCTCGCTGTAGTAGGCCGAAGTCAAATTAAGGGGTTCAAAAACTTCCTCGCGGTAAATCTGGGCAAAAGATTTTCCCCCCGCCTTTTCGAGAATCATCGCGAGTAGCAGAAAATTGGTATTGGAATAGAAGTAGGTTTCGCCCACCCCATTGGTAGCCTTCACCCCGTAGGTATAGGCCAGTACTTCCTCCTTGGTCCAGGCATTGCTGACCCGATTGAGACGGTCCAATTCGAGGGCGGTAGTGTAGTAATCAGCAATGCCACTGGTGTGGGCTAGCAAGTGGGCAACGGTCGCCTCGTTGGCATTGTTAACCTGGTCCGTAATCGAGCGGTCGATCCAGCGATTGATGGGATCATCCAGGCTCAACAGCCCCCGATCGACGTAGCGGTACACCGCGGCGGAGGTAAAGACCTTGCTGATGCTGGCGATGAGGAAGACGTTGCAGGGCTGCATCTCCACCCCACTGGCCAAATCGGCCTGGCCCGTGGCCCCCATCCAGAGTCCATCGGCATCCTCGACCAGTAGGACCCCTCCCACCAGACCATCCCGGCGATTGTCGTCCAGTACTTTTTGGTAAAAATCAGCGCGGGGATGCGTAGCGCTGGGGTCGTCCATATTCCCCGTACAGGCGTAGACCTCCTGGGGGTGGATATCGTTTTTCTCACAACCGCTCAGGATCAGGAGCAGTAAAAACATCGGGGCGAGTAGGACAAAAAAGAAACGGTTCATGATTAGTTGAGGTTGATGGCAAGACCTGCCTTGATGAAAGAATGGGGAATAAAAGGAAAGGTATTGGCGAAGGGCGTTTCGATGGCCAACTCCTGTTTGATAAAGGGTTCGAAGCGTTCGTGACCCAGGTAGCTGATGCCGACCCCGAGTTGGAGCAGGGCGTGGGGACGGCCACCCTGTCGGGCGACCTCAAAGCTGCCTTCGTCATTGACTTGGTACAGCTCGGCGGGATAAAAAGTATGCAGGTAGCCCACCCCCATGGGCAGCAGCAAACCAAAGTGGTTGCCCAGCTTGAGGGTCGGTTGAAATTCGGCGCGGAGGTAGAGTCCCGTGGCAATGCGTTCGTGGTAGTAGCCCCCGAAGTAAACGTTGACGGCGGTGCTGGAGCGGGCGCGGTGTCGCTCGCGGATAGTGAGCCCCACTTCGGCACCGGGGTGGATGGGGGCATAGTTGCTGAAGGGAAAGCCGATGGCTTCGGATTGGAGGGCAATCGATACCTTGCCCAGGTCTTGGGCATTAGCCCAGAGGGCCATACTGAAGAGTATGGCGATCATTATGGTTGATCTCATCGTTGGTGTTATTTATGGTTTTCATAGGGTAGATGCTCGGGGAGCGGACTTACCCCTATGGCGAGCCACAAATATTTTCAACTTTATGTTTCGGGCTCCCGGAGCAATTGGAAAATCCGCAGGTGAGACAGCAGGACGAGGGGGACGATAATGCCGGGCAGTAGGGTGAAGGGAAAGATCAAAACGGCCCGGTTGGCTTGTTCAAAGGCGAGTTGTTGGAAGGGGGAGGGGATGGACAGGACGGCCAAGCTAACAATGATGCCCAAAAAGAGCAGGCCGAAACCATTCCAGACCAGGAGGAAGCGGCGCGAGGGAAGGGCACCTTGCCACCAGTAGTAAAGCAGGATGAGGATCACCGACAAGCCGACCAGGATAGCGTAGTTCCAGCCGACAAAAGTCATCAAGCGGGGAACGTCGCCACGGAGGGAGAGCTGGTGGAGGATCAGCGCGACCGGTACGCGAACGGCTTTGTGAGATGGAAATTCCGTACGTGCTCCGA
>CALCCH010000440.1 GCA_937899855.1 uncultured Saprospirales bacterium
TCGATAACCGCCCCTCCGGCTACTGGCGCATTACCTACGAGGCGGCCCGTATTATCGCAACCCTCCTCGTTGACTTGCTGGCCGATGACCCACTTGATCCACCCGAACTCCGGATCTGCGGTGATGCGACCTTTGGTAGTCGTGAATTTCCGGTGGACCTCTCCCTGAGCGCTGGGGGGCAATATACCCTCCTCAAAACGGGGCGGGCGCCGCTTTATCTTGGGGTCTACCAAAGCTACTGGGACCAGGAAGCGCAGGCCCAGTCGGGTGACTTTGCGATCCGGAGTTGGCTGGCGCAGCGCGACTCCAACGTCGTACTTCGGGCCGGACAGCCCACCGAGTTGGTGGTGGAGGTGGAGGTGCTTAAAAAGGCAGACTACGTACAAGTCGAGATTCCCATCCCGGCGGCCTGCACCTACGCCAGCAAAAGTCAAGGGAGTGGGGTAGAGGTCCACCGCGAACATTATCGGGACCGCACCGCCATCTTTTGCCGCAGCCTCTCGCCCGGTACTTACCGCTTCGTGGTGGAGCTGCTGCCGCGCTACTCGGGGCAGTACACTTGTAATCCCGCTACGGTGGAGTTGATGTATTTTCCTACCTTTAGTGCCAACACTTCCATCAAAAAGATCAAAGTCGACTAACGAAACTCCCTGCCCATGAAACCCTGGCCCTTCCTGATGCTACTGGCTGGTCTGTTGGCCTGTCAGGCGCCCAGTCCCGAAAAGGCAAGCCCCGTTGCGGAACCCACTACTGCTGCTACCGAGCCTGCTGCCGATAACGGCCCGAGCTACGATGCCGCCCTGGCTGCCGAGTACGGCGCCGATGATTACGGCATGCGACAGTACGTAATGGCCCTGCTCCGAAAAGGGCCCAATCGCAGCTCCGATTCGCTGGTGGCGGCGGAGCTCCAGGCGGCTCACCTGGCCAATATCAATCGGCTGGCGGAGGAAGGTACGTTGTTGGTGGCCGGCCCTTTTTTGGACGACGGAGCGCTGCGTGGCATCTACATTTTTGACGTGCGGACCGTCGCGGAGGCCGAGGCCCTGACCCGCACCGATCCCGCTATTCAGGCCGGTAGCTTGGTGATGGAGTTGCATCCTTGGTACGGCTCGGCGGCGATGAAGGCGATCGGGCCGCTGCACGAAAAATTGGCCAAGGTGAAGAGGTAAGGGGCGGGACAAAAAAAGAGCCATCGCGACCACGGCGATGGCATCCTACTTATTCGATTGGAGTAAAGATGTTATCAAGTGTTCAACTTGGAAGAGTGGGGAGTGGACCTACATCCCCGCTTCGGCGACTACCTTGGCTTCGGTGCTGGAAGGAGTCTCCGCTGCCGCTTTGGAAGCACTAGCCGTCTTCGAGGCCTTATCGCCTTTGCAACAAGCCGGGGGGCAGTTGGCCGGAATACAATCCTTGGGATCGCAGTTCTTGGGGGCGCATTTGACGGGCCCGGCGGTCGGAGTGCTTACCAGTACGGTGGCGACTGCCGTTTGGTCGGACTGGAGGACCTTGGCCGTCTTGGTACATTTCTTACTGCAGGTTTTGCTGCGGGCACTGGCTTGGGCCTGCGCCGCATTGACACTCAAAAAGAGGCAAAAGCAAAGCAGCAGCAGGTTACGGAATAATTTCATATGGTCGGATTTTACTTGCACTCAGAACCGCTGAGCTACCGGATAAGTATCGGTACAAAGGTATTGGACTTGGCTACGGGGAGCTGTTTTACAGCTGTTACGCACTTGTTAAAGACCTGTTAAACCCCGGTAGGTACGCTAAGAATTCCCTTTTTTTGTATGAGAATTTTACCGTGATTATGAAGTGGAATCGAATCATCACCCTCATTGTGGCGGCCGCGCTGGCCGGGATTGCCCTGCTGTTTTTGCAACTCAAGTGGATCCAACGGTCGACCGATTTGGTAGAGGAACAGTTTGAGCAAAAGGTTCAGATGGCCCTCTGTTCGGCGGTGGATGCGGCCCGAAATGGTGGGGGTAGTGGAACGGCTTGCGCCACGGTCAGCAACCAATTGCAGTGCCGGTCGGTGTTGAGCGATTCGGTTTACCAGAGTGGGGAATTGGAAAGTGCCCTGGCTGATGCCCTGGCCTTTTACCACATTCCTGGCCCCTACGACCTGGCCATTGTGGACCGTCGGCCCCCGAGTGATGAATCGACCTACTGTTGTTCGCTCACCCCCCTCATCCAGACCGAGGACCACCTACTGAGCATCAGTTTTCCCGGCCGGGAAGACTACGTCCGTTCCGAATTGGGTTTTATGTTTCTCAGCTCGGCGATCATCATGCTGTTCATCACCACGGTATTCGTACTTGCCTGTTATACCCTGCTGCGCCAAAAATACCTGCACCAAATCAACATCGATTTTTTCAACAACATGGCACACGAATTGCGGACGCCCCTGACCAATATCGGTTTGGCGACGCGCATCCTCCAAAAAAAGAAAAGCGAGCTCCGCAACGATCGTTACCTCCAGATCGTGGAGCGGGAAAATCAGCGGATGCAACAACAGGTCGAAAGGGTGTTGCACCTGGCGAGCTTGGACAATGGTCAGTATCAGCTCGATAAAAAACGGGTGGAGCTGGGGGGACTGTTGCGGGAGGTCATTGGGGACTTGGAGATTCAAATTCAGGACAAGGGCGCCCGGGTGGATTTGGAGATGAAGGCCACTACGGTCGTCGTAACGGCCGACCGTTTTCACCTCAGCAATGCCTTTCGCAACCTACTCGACAATGCGCTCAAATACGCCGGAGGGCAGCCCCACATTCGCATCCTCGTACAGCCACTGGAAGGCGGTGTACGGATTCGCTTTGAAGACAACGGGATCGGCATCGACGCCAAGGATCAGGCGGCCATTTTTAAGAAGTTCCAACGCAGCGACCCGGATAGTGCCGGCAAGCCGCCGGGTTTTGGCTTGGGGCTGGCCTACGTCAAGATGATTATCGAACGGCACGAAGGCTGGATTCAGGTCTTTAGCGAACTCAATCGCGGCAGCCGTTTTAACCTATTTTTACCCGAACTGCGA
The DNA here is from genome assembly GCA_937899855.1 of uncultured Saprospirales bacterium. GTDB lineage: Bacteria > Bacteroidota > Bacteroidia > Chitinophagales > Saprospiraceae > CALLVY01. Next base: position 3,032 of record CALCCH010000440.1, read on the forward strand.
CATGTCTAAAGCCAACGCCCACATTCTCATCGTCGAGGACGACCTCAACCTCGGATTTCTGTTGCTCGACTTTTTGGAGGGCGAAGGCTACCAGATCAAACTTTGCCAGGACGCGAACAGTGCTTGGGAGCAGTTTTGTAAAACCCATTACGACCTCTGTTTGCTCGATGTGATGCTGCCCGATTCCGACGGCTTTGCACTGGCGCGCAAACTTCGCAAACGCGCTGCCCAGCTGCCCTTCCTTTTTCTGACCGCCCGTTCGAAGAAGGA
>CALCCH010000441.1 GCA_937899855.1 uncultured Saprospirales bacterium
AGGCAGCTACGAAATCGTACTCTTCCACGCCAAGGACGATCCCTTCTCCATCGATTCCCTGACCCAATCGCCCACCCTCAAGCCGATGGAAAACCTCGTGGTGGGCTTCAACACCAAACGGCAACTGGGGCGGTCCTTTAGCCTTTCGGTGGAGTACGCCCTGAGCGCCCTCACTAGCGACCTGCTGGCTACGGGGGACGAGGGGCTCAATGGCCGGCGTCTTTTTAATTTTGGCGGTTTGCTGAATACCAATTTGACCACCAATTTTTACAATGCCCTCAAAACCAGCGTGGGCCTCCAAGTCAGCCCCACCACCACGGTACAGGTCAACTACGAGCGCATCGATCCGGGCTACCGCAGTTTGGGTGCCCTGTTTTTCAACGACAATATGGAAAACTACACCGCCAGCACCAATACCAATCTCCTCGAACGCCGGCTCACCCTGTCGGCCAACCTCGGTGTACAGCGCAACAACCTCGACGGTACTCAGGTCAATTCCGGCATCCGCTTCGTGGGCTCGCTCAACGCCAGCTACCGCGCCACGGACCGGCTCAACCTCAGCGCCGTCTACTCCAATTTTCGCAACACGAGCATTCGCGACGTGAGCATCGAGTCGCTGCAAAACAGCAGTACCGCTTTGGTCGATACGCGACTCACGTCCTTCATCACCCAGGTCAGCCAAAACGCCAACCTCTCGGCCACCTACGCCGCCGGTGCGGAGCGCAAGTCCAATTTTTCCCTGCTGCTTTCTTTCCAAAATGCCAACAACATTGAGAACCAGCAAGTGATGCTCGACCAGCAGACGACTTACTACACCAGTGCCTTGTCATACAGTTACCTCCTCACCGGTATCGACCTCACCGTGAGCTCGTCCGTCATGGTCAACTACGGTCTGATCCCGCAGGCGGACATCCTATCGCTCACGCCGACGCTGGCCCTGACCAAGAGTTTTATGGAAAAGACCTTACAGGCCAACGCGAGTTTTTCGCTGGCTTCGGCCTACACGGGTGACTTGCTGGCCAATCGGATTTTTAGTGGGCAGGCGGGTTTGCGTTTTAGCAAATTTAAAAACCATCCCCTGAGTTTTAACCTGCGCTTTGTCCAACGCGCGGCCATTGCCGACAATCCGGCGGCGCGGGCTTTGACGGAATTTTCGGGAGTATTGACGTATAATTATCGCTTTACGCCGCAGTTGAAGCGGGGGGAGTAGGGCAAAGTTTATTGGGTGATTTCGGTGCAGGGGCCTACTTAAAAATGAGTATTTACGTCAAATGTGAAATTTCCTTTGGGGTAATCTTGCATTTACTTCGCAAATACTTTACCTTCGCAAACGTTCTGTTAAAGAGAAAGGTTTACCATCCCGTTCTTTGTATTCAAAATTGGAAGTCCGCCAACTTATGATTTCCCAGTCATCGAAGGCGTCACTTGTGGTACCCTTGTTTTCCCAAACGGAGGGAAAGCGATGCTATTTATTTTTCTAGGAACACTACACCCGTTTTCAAAGAATTACACGCAGCGTTAACTTGCTACGTACTTATCTAAAAGAGAAAAGTGATTATTGTGATTTTGTTTTGCTTCCCGATGCGGGAGGTAAGGCCAGTAAGTCATTGACCATGCGCAAGGTTAACACAGGCGTGCATGCCCTGAAAAGCCTTAACAGAGTAAGGGTTAATCACCAGGAAGTCTCCTTTAAAAAATAATTGGGCTGACTTCCCAACAATAATTACAAATGTCAAAGAATATAATTCTCTTTGCCCTGCTGCTTACGTCGCTAAGCCTTGGGGCACAATTCAGTACCAACGAAGAACTGGAGGGTAGCAATGTCATTTCCAGCTCTTGCGACTGCCTTACCTTTGTTTCGGACTGCTCCCGCGCTGTCGTGCCTAACATTGACGTACGGTTTTCCTTCGCTTGTGAGGAAGAGCGGACTTACAGCTCCGTTCTTCCGGTAAACGGACAAGGACAGATTTGTCGATTGGGGTCTTGGAAAGATGCTTGTACGGTGAGTGTCTGTGTAGAGGACAGCGATTGGGAGGTGTGCGAGGTGGTGGGCTGCGAAGTGCGTTTGAAGAAAACCCTGTCGACCTTGCCCTTTATCAACGATGAACTGCTGGGCTTGGGGGAATTGTCGCCCGGCTACACGGCAGCCTATAAACTCTGCGAACGGATTCACCGGGGTGGGCTCAATTTGGATACGGGGCCCGAGGCCATCAGTTTGTGTCCCGGAGAAGAAGCCATCCTGCGGATTGAAGACTTTTCGTTGTCGGCGACCAGTGGCTACTGTCTGACCGTCAATGTACGGGATGGTGGGGAATTGGTAAAGGAAAAGGAATACGGCAGTGCGGATACCGATGGCAGTACGGTGGACATCACGGATTTGTTGAGCGATCTTTCCGCCGAACGGCTCTACGAACTGGAGATGATCATTGCCTGTTGCAGGGGGAATGATGCGGAGTCCGATTGCACCATCAACACGCGCAAGTTTGCCTACTTCCGTTTGCTCCCGCCCTTTTCCTTTTCCGCCGTGGCCACCGATGGGGCGATACCCGGGGATGTGTCCAGTCCCTTTCCCCCATCCACTACACCCGACGGCACCATCCTGAGCAATCTCCTGAGCATTCCTCCGCTAGAGCTCGGCGTATACACCATCACCCTGACCGAGGTCATCAATACGGTGGGAGCAGAGGTAGAGTATCAACTGTTCCGCAGTCGTTGTACGTCCCGTTTGGACGACGACGAACCCGTTGGCAGTTCCGGCTTGCTGCCCGGCCAGAATGGACAAGCCTTTGCGATTATTGTCAATCAGGATTCCAACTGTGAATGCTACCGCTTGGCCTTGAGTTACGATGACGGTTGTGGCGATGGAAAAACGACTCGCGATTATTATTTTCAGATCGGCCCCGGCTGTACGTCGCCCCTTTATCTGGCCGATCCCACGGTGGAAATCCTGTCCGCCGCTACGACTCCCTTTCCAGAGGTCAAACTACGAACC
>CALCCH010000442.1 GCA_937899855.1 uncultured Saprospirales bacterium
TAATTCAGCATGCCCGTTCCGCCCTGGCCAGCAGCCGTCGCCGTAGCGTCCGTATCGCCGTTACAATCGAGTTGGGTATCAGGGGTTACACTGAGCATCTCCACCACGGTTGGTTCGGTGATGGTGACCATTTCTTCCGCCGTACAGCCATTGGCATCCGTCACGAAGACGGTATAAGTCCCGGCGGCCAAACCCGTTGCCGTCAGGCCGTTTTGGCCCGTGGGCGTCCAAAGGATGGTCGTTGTCCCTACTGCATCCACCAGGCTAATCGTAGCGGAGCCATTGGCTTCGCCATTGCAATTGGCGGGTTGGATGGCTTCTTCGACGATATCGATGGGTGGTGTACCCACCACGTTGACTTCGAGCGAATCCACACAGCCATTTTCTCCGGTCACCGTCACCCAATAAGAACCCGGTGCCAGATCAGTAGCCGTTGCCGTCATCTGACCACCCGCATTGCTGTCCCACTCAATTTCGGGGTTGGTGGTATTGGTCACATCAACCGTTGCCGTACCTACGGGGTCGCCACAATTGGCGGGGGTGCTGGACCCCGCGAGGGTGGGCGGCGTAAAGTCCGCTATGATCTCAATGGAGTCGACCATGGTACAACTAGCAAATTGGTTGAAGTCGGTATAGGTCAGGGTTACGACATACGTACCGGGTGCACAGACGAATAGGATTTCCGAATTGACGTTGCCATCACACACTTGCCCATCGTCGGTCGACCATTCCCAGGAGGCATTGGGATCACCAAATTGGGGACTGTCGACAAAGATAACCGTACCGATGTCAAAGTTCGCACAGTTGAGTTGGGCGTCGACAGTAAAGCCATCAATGATCGGTCGTACCACTTCCAAATTGACGACGACGCTACTATCACAGCCATTGACGGTGGTAAAGTTATTGAGGGGAATCTCGGTATTGATCAGGGGGATGGTGTAGGGGACGCCGTCGATGAGGGCAAAGTCCCCGAAGCAGATGGCGGTATCGATAAAGCCGGGTTCGACGAAGTACTCTTCGACTTCTAGGAAGACGGTACTGTCGCAGCCCGCGGCGGTGGTAAAGACGATTTCATTTTGCCCAACGCCGTAAAATAGGTTCGTTCCTGGGTAAAAATAGCCGGGATCTTCGGGGCAGTAGAAATTGGGCCCGAGGAAGGTCTCGGTGGGTTCGGCAACGTCGACGAAGAAGCACTCGACGTCGGCTTGGAAACAAGCGTTGACGGCTTGTACACAAACTTCGTAGGTCCCTTCTACTCCCGGAGGCCAGGAGATGGTGGCGTTGGTTCCGTTGACGACGATGTCGGCACCGGGGTTCACCGTCCAGATGTAGTCCGTGGCGTTGGCTACGGGAAAGGTCTGGTAGTTGACGGGGGCGCCACCGGGGCAGCCGGTGAGGGGGCCAAAGGAGGCCACCGAGGAGCCGGGGGGTTGGTCGAAAATGGTACTTCCCGAAACTACCGTCACGGTATATTCGCAGGAGGCTCCGGCACAACCATCGAACCAGATGAAGTAATCGTCGCCGGGGATCAATCCAGAGGCGGACAAGACGATGGGGTTGGGACCGGGGCAGGCACCCGAGCAGACCACTCCCGTCGTGTTGATGTCGGGACAGCCGCCGACGATTCCCGCCTGCATCCCGTTACCCTGGGTACAGTTGCCCCAGGCGATGCTGAGGGTCAGGTTGGTGGTACCCGCTACGAAGGCCAACCACTGGGTGTTGTTGGGTACGTTGTTGCCATTACAGAGGGGATTGGGAGCCGTGGGGTTGTTGACGGGGGGTACCGTGTTCGTGTATCCATTGATCCCGTCGACACAGGGGATACTGGTGGCGTCACAAGAGGTCCCGGTGGGATCGGCCCCATTACAGGGTGGGACGTTGGACTGCGTAAAAACGGCTAGGGGGAAAAGCACCATACAGAGCGTGCCTACCCAGAAGGTAAGTGTAAGTTTCCTATTCATGCGTAGCAGTTTTGGGTGTAAGTTTAGTCGTATAAGTAAGTATTCTAAAATTAATAAATCGCGCGTAAAAATTTTAAAATCCCAGAAAATAACAGCATAAACGCCGCCGTTTTTTGCGATCCACGCAATTTTACCATTCCTTTTTCTCCGAAAATAACGGGGGATCTTCCGTCCTTGAAAGATCCCCCGTAACCAGCTCACTACTAGTTTACAATACGAGAAATCAACGGATGAGGGTCACATCGCCTTTGTACAGCTCCACCCTGCCGTCCGTAAAACGCACCTTGGCAAAGTAGACGAACACCCCAGGATTGAGGAATTCTCCCTGCAAACGGCCATCCCAACCAAAGTCGGGATCATTGGGTTGGAAATTTTGCGCCGAGAAGACGATCTCTCCCCAGCGATCCGCAATCACGAAGGATTCCACCACTTCGACTCCCGTTCCCCCGTAGATGGTAAAGATGCGGTTCTCTCCCGTTGCTCCCGGAGCAAAACCGGTGGGGATGTAAATCAAACGGTCCTTTTTGACCCGAACCTCCAATTGGTCCACATCAATACAACCGTTGGCGTCCTCCACAAAGATGCCATAAGTCGTGGTGTAAGTCGGCGCCACCCACTGGCCGCGACAAGTATCACAACGCAGATCCTCCAAACCATCCGTCCAGTAGAAGGTATCGATCACGGCATTACCCGGAATCAAGGTCGTCAGGAACAAACTATCACCCAGCTGGATTTCTGCCGCTCCATCTACGGATGCCAAATCCGCCACCAGCTCATTGGGCTCCGTTACACTGACCACCGCCGATTCCTCACAGCCATTGGCATCCTGAACCACAATTTCGTAATTCCCCGCGGTCAGGCCCGTAAAGAAACCTTCACCAAAGGGCGAACCGTCGATGGAATAGAGGTAGGGCGCGGAGCCTCCTTGCACATCACCAATCAGGATCGAACCGTCGTCGTCACCAAAGCAGGAGGTCGACTGTCCTTCCGCCAGCAGGTCGATGGGTTCGGGAGCGGTCAAACTGACCACCTCTTCTTCCGTACAACCCAGCGCATCGGTTACGGTTACCCCGTAGTCGCCCGCGGCCAAGTCTTCGATCGTATTGGTCGGGGTACCATCTTGCCACTGGTAGGTAAAAGGCTGGCCATTGCCCCCGCCACCAGCTACCGTAGCCGAACCATCGGCCAGGTTGGCACAGGCTACGTTGCAGACCGCGTATTAGGAGATGGCTTCCAAGGTAATTTCTACAGACGGTGGGGCCGTCACTTCCGAAACGAAGGTCTCGGAGCAAACATCTCCATCCGAAACCACAACGGTGTAAGTACCCGCCGGCAAATTCGACAGGTCACTCAGGCCATCGTATTGGTCGTCGGTCCAGTCGTAATCGTAGCCCCCATTACCGCCCGAAGTGAGGAGTATGATGCTTCCATTATTTTCGTTGGCACAGCGGGTCGGACTCACCGTCGGATCGACCACCAGAACGGCCGGTTCGGTGATGGTCGCACTCGTCTCGTCGGTACAACCGTTGGCGTCAGTAATCACTACGCTGTACGTACCGGCCGGCAAATCAACCGGGTCGGGAATCATGGCACCGTTGCTCCACAGATAAGTATAACCCGGCGTACCGCCCATCACCGTCACCACGGCCGAACCATCGCTATCACCGTTACAACTGGCTGCCGTGGCACTAAAGGTTTGTGCATCCAACAAGGGCGGCTCTTCCACCATCACCATGGCCACCGCCTCACAGAATTCGTCATCCACCACCGTTACCTGGTACGTCCCCGCGGGCAAGCCAGAAGGATTGGGCGTGTCGCCAATCGAACCATCGTCCCAGTTGTAAATCACCGCGCCATTGGCACCGTTGACCACGACGTTGATGCTACCGTTGGATTCCCCGAAGCAACGTACCGCCGTGGGCGTTGCCGTTGCCGTAGGTGGGGTGGGTACCCCAATCGTTCCCTGTACCGAAGCGCTACAGCCGTTCAGGTCGGTCACCACCAGTTGGTAATCACCGGGTTCGAGGTTGCTGATATTTTGCTGACCGGAGGTAAAGGGACCAGTGGAAGAAGTCCAGCTGTAGGTATAGCCCGGCGTACCCCCAATAAAGTTAACGTCGATGCTGCCATCGTTGGCCAGACAAGAAGCGTCCTCGGCCGTGATGCCATTCTGAACCAACAGGTCGGGTTCGGGAATGACGATGGAGGTAATGGGAAACAAGCAACCGTCCGCGTCGCGTACCACGACGCTGTAGGTGCCGCCGCCCAAGTTGGTGGCGATGTTGGTATCGCCGATACCACCCACACTCCAGGTATAATTGTAAGGGCCATTGCCCCCCGTCGTATTAATCGTGATGGAACCATCCGTGGCGCTGAAGCAGGACACGGGGTTCACCGAAGGGATCGCATTGAGGGCACCGGGCTCGGTTACGGAAACTTGCGTAGCGGCCGTACAGCCCTGCGCATCCGTGACGACGAGATCGACAATACCCGCGGGTAAGTCACTGGGATCTTCCAGAACCGATCCGTTGCTCCAGGCGTAGGTGTAGGTACCCACCCCACCGGTCACGGAGATATCGGCACTACCATTGTCTTGATTACAGGTCGCCGCGGTCACCGATACAATGTCGATGATAATCTCGGCGGGCTCACCAACGATGGCGGAAGTCGTCAGGGTACAGCCATCGGTATCCGTGACGGTCAGGTCGTAAGTACCCGCCACGAGTCCCGAAGGATTGGGAACGGCAGGTAGCGCGCCGGACCACGTGTAGGTGTAACCGGGGCTTCCCCCCGAGATGGCTACGATGATGCTACCACTGGCCTCGCCGAAGCAATTCGCATCGGTGGCCTGAATAGCCTGTACGGCCAGCGCCGTTGGCGTCGTGACGGTGACGGAGCCCGTTGCCGTACAACCCAGCATATCGGTAATCGTCACGTCGTAAGTACCCGCGGCCAGATTACCGGGGTTGGACACGGGATCCGCGCCTCCCGTCCAAACGTAGCTGTAATTGCCATTACCACCGGATACGACCAAGTCGATGCTACCGTTGCTGAGGTTACAAGTAGCCTCCTGCGTGGTCGAGTTAAAGGTGATGGGAGCGGGTTCCGTGACGATGATATCGCTGATGACTTGACTACAGTTGTTGGCATCCGTGACGGTAACGGAGTAGGTATCGGCCGCCAGACTGCCCGGATTGGCAACGGCCGGAGCGGCGGGGCTCCACTGGTAGGTATAACCACCAACACCACCGCCCACATTGAGCTCGATGCTTCCCGTGGCGGTTCCGTTACAGGTAGCGGGGTTGATCGTCGTTACGGCGGCGGCCAGGGCTGGCGGCTCGTTGACGAGTGCCATTTCTTCGATCACGCAACCATTGGCATCGGTGATCGTGACCCCACAATCGCCCACCGGCAAATTGATGGCGGTAGCGGTCGTCTGACCATCACACCACAAGTAGGTATAGCCCACAGTACCGCCGGCGGGAGTTGCCGTAGCCGTTCCCGAGGCTTCCCCGTTACAAAGCACATCGGTCGTAGCGGTCGTGGCGGTCAGGGCCGTTGGTTCGTCGACCGTCACACTGGCGATGGCCGAGCAATTGTTGTCGTCAGTGATGGTGACCTCGTATACCCCGGCGGGGACATCACTCAGGTTGTCCAGGTTATCAAAGTCGGTACCCGGCCAATCCAAGGTGTAAGGCGCTTGGCCACCGGTAAAGCTCAGGTTGATCGTTCCCGTACTGTCGCCATTACAAGCGACGTCGGTAGCGCTGAGATCGTCGATGACGGGGCCGGCCGGAGTAGTGAGGGTAATCATCGTATCGAGGGTACAGCCGAGATTATCGGTGATGACCAAGTCGTAAGTACCGGCGGCCAAACCACTGGGGTTAAAGACCGGGGCGGCTCCGCCACTCCAGGCGTAGCTGTAATTGCCGTTACCACCGGCGGCGGTTACGCTGATGCTACCGTTATCGAGGGCACAGTCGGGATCGACGGTGGAGAAAGTCAGGCTGATGGGGCTGGGTTCGTTGACGACGATTCCGTTGACGGTTTGGATACAGCCATTGGCATCCGTAATCGTCACGGCGTAGGTGTCTGCGGCCAAGCCGGTAGGATTGGCAACGGCCGGAGCGGCGGGGCTCCAGTTGTAGGAATAACCACCTGCCCCACCACTGACATCGAGGTCGATGCTTCCCGTGGCATTGCCATTGCAGTCGGCGGGTTGAATAGCCATGACCATGGCGCTGAGCACGGGAGGCTCGCTAATCGTTACGCTCGTCTCGAAGGTACAGCCATTGGCATCCGTAATCGTCACGCCACAATCGCCCCTAGCCAAGTTGGTCGCGGTCGCGGTGGTTTGACCATCACACCAGAGGTAGGTATAGCCCGAGGTTCCCCCCGTGGGCAGCGCCGTCGCCGAGCCCGAAGCATCGCCGTTACAGGCAACGTCGACCTGGCTGGTCGTTCCTCCTAGGGCAGATGGCTCGTTTACCACCACGCTGGTGGTAAAGCTACAGTTGTTGATGTCCGTCACCACTACGTCGTAGGTGCCCGCGTAGACGTTGATCGGGTCTTCTTGTCCGTCAAAGTCGGTCCCCGTCCAATCGTAGGTATAGGGGGCTTGTCCACCGGTAAATTCCAAGTTAATCGTTCCCGTCGAATCACCAAAGCAGCCTACGGGGGTAGCACTGATGGCATCGAGCAAGGGACTATCGGGCGAGATGATGGTGATGGTCGTATCCTTGGTTCAGCCATTGCCATCCATGATTTCTACGTCATAGCTACCAGCGGCCAGGTTGCCCGGATTGGCCACCGGATCGGCACCCCCGGTCCAAGAATAGGAGTAGCTGCCCGTTCCCCCCGTGACGAAGAGATCGATGCTGCCATCGCTCAGTCCGCAGGAGGCGGGAATGATTTGTACGGAGTTGATGCTGATCGAATCGGGTTGGGGGATGGTGACGCTGGTTTGGACCGAACAGTTGTTGGCGTCCGTAATGGTCACCGTATAAGTTCCGGGACCGACCGCACCGACGTCTTGTACGTTGCCAAAGCCAATTTCACTCCACTGGTAGACCAAAGTGCCCGTTCCCCCACTTACCGTCACGTCAATATCCGCATCGGCGTCGCCGAAGCAATCGAGATCGGTAGCCGCGGCGGAAGCCGTCAAACCACCGGGGATGTTGACCGTCGTACTAAAGTCAGCCGTACAGCCATTCTCATCCGTCACGACGACCGTGTAGCTACCACCCGCGAGACCGGTAGGATCTTCCATCATCAAATTACCCGGCGTCCACAAGTAGTTGTAGCCCGCGCCGGGGGTTCCCCCACTGACGGTAATTTCGATGCTGCCATCGTTGGACGTACAGGAGGCATCCACCACATTGTCCAGACTAATGTCCAGTGGTGCGGAGGGTTCGGTCAAGGTAATGGAAGTCACATTGGTACACCCCACCCCATCGGTTACGGTCACCGAGTAGGTATCCGCCGGAAGGCTGTTGACGGTCTGGGTGATGGCATCGCCCGCATTGGGGCCCCACTGGTAAGTGTAGGTACCATTGCCCCCATTACCCATCGCGGTAGCGCTACCCGTCGATTCCCCAAAACAACCGATGTTGTCCGAGGTACTGATGCTGGCCACTACGGCCGTGGGTTCGCCGACTACAATATTGGGAATTTCGAAAGTACAGCCATTGGCGTCCGTCACGGTCACCGAATAGGTGTCCGCGGGGAGGCCCGGTGCCGTAGGACCCGTTGCGCCAACGGCATTGGGGCTCCAGGTATAGTTGAGGGTTCCCGTGCCGGTAGCGGTAATGCTAATCGAACCCGTGGGATCGCCATTACAGGTCACGTCGGTGACCATCGCCGAGCCGGTCATGGCATCGGGTTCGATGATGGTAATGCCATTGACCACTTCGGTACAGCCATTGAGGTCGGTCACGGTCACCGAATAGGTGCCAGCGGGTAAGTTGGTGGCGGGGGGGGTACTTTGGGGCGGCACCGAACTCCAGAGGTAGTCGTAGCCGGGTGTCCCTCCATTGGGACTCACCGTAGCGCTACCCGTATCACCATTACAAGGTGCATTGACCACACTGGAAGTGGCGGTCAGATCCGTGGGTTCGGTAATCTCAATGCCGTTGATGACTTGGGTACAGCTGTTGGCATCCGTTATGGTGACGGAGTAAAAACCAGCGGTGAGGTTGAAGGCGGTATCGGTCATTTGCCCGGCCGCATTGCTGTCCCAGAGGTAAGTGGAACCGGGCGATCCACCACCGGGCGTCACGTAAGCCGTTCCCGAATTGTCGCCGTTACAACCCGTGGGTAAGGCCGTCGCCGTACTGGCCAGAGCCGGAGGCTCGTTGATCACAATCGTTTCCACGTCGGTACAACCCGCATCATCGGTGATGGTCACCGTGTAGGTACCCGCGACTAGCCCCGAAGCAGTGGGGGTATTTTGGACGGGTACGGTACTCCAGGCATAATCGTAATTGGGTGTTCCCCCCGAACCGGAGACCGTCGCACTACCCGTGGGGTCCCCATTACATTCAACGGGCACGATGTCATCGACCGACAGCACCACCGAGGCCGTGCTGGAGATCGTCGCCGAATCGAGAGCGGTACATCCGTTGGAACTGGTGACGGTGACGAGGTAGGTTCCGTTGGGCAGGTTATTGACCGTTTGGGTCATCGCGTTGCCCGCGTTGGCATCCCACTGGTAATCGTAGGGTGCTCCTCCCCCACCCGAAGCCACGACGCTCACCGATCCCGAGGGATTACCCGAGCAGGGGGCGTCGGTACTGGAAGTCATCGTCAGTGGAGGATCGGCGTCTTCCGTGACGGTGACGGGAATGGAGATGACCGAACAAGAAAATCCATCAAAATTTTCGAGGGTTACTTCTACCGTATAGGTTCCGGGCCCGTCGACCCGTAAAATCTGCTGGTCAAAGATACCGTCGGCGACCGAACCATCGGGGGTGGACCACTGGTAGGACCAGGGGTAGCCCGGATTGGGGCTGTTGCCCGGATTGGCAAAAAGGATGGTCTCGCTGTTTTGGCAATCGAGGACGAGGGGTCCGGTAATGGTTACGGTGGGATTGAGGACCTCCAGTTGGAGAAAGACCGAGCTGTCGCAACCGTTGACGGTGGGGGTAGAAACGGGAATTTCAATGCCACTTAGTGGCGTACAGTAGGGAACACCATCAAGGACGAAGCAGTCGCCCTGACAGACGGTGGCTTCCACTTGACCACTTTCGACAAAATACTCCTCGACGAAGAGGGTGACGGTACTATCGCAGCCCTGAAAGGTGGTCAGGGTAATGCTGTAGGGACTTCCCGCGGCGTTGTAAAGGGTACCATTGTAGGGACAACCCAGATCCTCGGGACAGTAGAAGCAGGGATCGGGATCGACCGGAATGACGGGGTTGATGTTCACCGTGGTACAGGATTGGCCGCTCCCGGGATAGCAATCGTTGGCCGCCTCCACGCAGATGGTGGCCGAGGTGGCACCGCCCCAGTCGGTGATGGTGATGCTATTCCCGTTTTGGGTAAAGCTGACGGTGGGCGGGGTGATCGTCCAGTTGTAGATATTGGCAAATTGGACGAGTGGGATGGTAAAGGTATTGAAAGCCGGGTTGGCGCCCGGGCAGGCGGAAACTTGTCCGATGGGGGTCGTGGCCAGGCCTGGGGGCGGGGCTACAGTCGAACCGCTGGTTACTTGAATTTCGTAGTCGCAAACTGAACCACCACAGCCATCGAGAAAAATAAAGTAAACCTGGCCGATGTTGAAGGTGCCACCGAGGGTAAAGGGCCCCGTTTGGCAGTTGCCCTGGCAGGTCACCGCGTTGCCGAAGCCACAGTCGGTGTAAATCCCCGCCTGTACGCCGGTATTGGGTACCCCACCGGCATCGACGGTATCGCAGTTGGAGGGGGTGATGAGGAAAGTAATATTCGCCGTTCCCGCCGCGAAGGCAATCCATTCGGTATTATTGGGTATCCCGACGCCGTTACAGAGCGGGGAAGGGCCGGAGGGAGCAGGATTGGGAGGCAGGGTAGAGCAGAAGCCATCGACTTCACCGTTGCAAAAGAAGGTGGCGGAAGTACAATCGGACCCGGCGGGAGCGGGTAGGTCACATTGTGCGTAGATGGTCCAAGCGGTGCATAGCAATGCCACGCAGGTAAGTGTAAGTTTCCGAATCATCTGAGCGATGCGTTTTGGTTAAATAAATGGACTCACTAAGAAGTCTCCAAATATATCATTTCACCCTCTAAAATCGGGCAAACGAAAAAATAAAACAGCGCAATTGCGGCGTTTTTTTACCTGAAAATGTAAGAATCGTTGGAACATACGGAGGGAAAACCGCGGTAAAGTTAAGTTTTTAGACCCACAGATGCAAGAAAAGTTAAAAAGCCCCGATCGGCAATACCAATCGGGGCTTTGAATTCGCTGGGGCCAAGCCGTCCCTTTCTAACGGATCAAATTGACGCTTCCCGTAAACATTTCGACCGCTCCGTCGATGAACTCAATCCGGGTGATGTAAGTGTACACACCGTTGGGCATCAGGCGGGTATTGAAACGCCCGTTCCAGCCCATCTCCTCATCCCCGGGGTCCAGATCAGTAATTTCGTACATCATTTCTCCCCAGCGCGAGAAGACCTGCAGGCTGTGGATCCGTTCGATCCCCTGGCCACCGTAGATGGTAAAGAAATCGTTGCGGCCGTCCTCATTGGGCGAAAAGGCATTGGGAATGTAGACCCGACGATCTTTCGAGATGATGACCTGGATGTCATCGCGGCTGCGGCAGCCCGCCTCGTTGATCACTTCCACGGTGTAGGTGGTGGTATTGAGGGGCTTGATGGGCTGAATCAAACAATTGCGGCAATCGATGAAGGGATCGGGTGACCAGCGGATGGAATCGACCGGCAGGTTGGTGATGGCAATCAAGTCGATGCTATCGCCCAGCACTAATCGCAGGTCTTCGCCCAGGTCTACAGTGAGCTCATCGGGTTCGGTGATCTCCAGGCTTTGGACCGTGCTACAGCCATTTTGATCACTGATGGTCAGCTCGTAAGTAGCGGCATCGAGGTTGAAGAAAGCCGGCGTCTCGGTATTCGTCACCAAATCGCTGAGGCTGTAGCGGTAAAAACCACTGCCCCCCGTCACCTGATCGATCAAGAGTTGTCCGTCGGCTTCGCCATTACAACTGGCATCGACCAACTCTATTTCCGCGCGAATGGAATCGGGCTGTCCTAAAAAGATGGAATCCTGACGATTGCAGAGATTGGCATCCACCATAGTCACGTAGTACCAACCCGCATTCAGGTCCTGTACCGTCGTCCCGGTGACCCCCGTACTCCAATTGAATTCGAAGGGCCCTTCCCCGTTGACGTTGGCCACCGTCAGCTGGCCATCCGCCCCACCGGGACAACTGATGCCACTCTCCACGGCAATCGCGGCCTGGATGTCGGGCGTACAGTTGCAGTATTCCGTAGCACTCAAGGTGACGGGTGGACAGCCACTGCCGTCGGTAATTTCAAAAAGATAGGTCGAGCCGCTGACGATCGGCTCACTCGTAAAGACGTTCCCCGCGAGCTGACCGCCATTGCCCGCTACAGCGTAGCAGCTGGCATTGCCCCCCACAATTTCGAAGCTGATCACAAAAGTCGCTCCCAAATTATCGCAGTTGATGTTGACGTTTTGTGCCTCGGGGACCTCCGTCACGTCGACCGTCACCGATGCCTGGGCCGGATTGATCTGGCTGGCACAAAGCGCCCCCCCACTGGCCGTAGCCGATTGCAGGGTGTAGGTCGTCGTGGCCGTCGGGCTGACGGTCACTTGCTGACCAGAGCTGATGCCCACCTCAGAAAAGGTTGTCGTACCGTCCGTCCAGATTACATCGTAGGTGCCCGGATCGGCAAATTGGAAAGTCAGGCTGGTACTTTCCCCTTCGCAAATACTGGCCGCCCCCATCAACCAAGCTTCACTAATGGGGTCAAAGCGGATGGGTTGTCCTTCCGAAACGGACAGACAACGATCTAGTGCGCTGCTCGTTACGGGAAAGCCCGTGCCATTATCGTTAGCCACTACAGCCGAAACGTAGTAGGTTTGTCCCAGAGTCAGGGCGGGATCGTAGGTAAATTCCGGTGCCGTATTGGTCAGCAAAATGATACCCGGTGCCGTAGCCCCCCCATCGTGTAGGATGTAGCCCAGCGCATCGTTGCCGTCGAGCACCTGATTGCCTTGGTGATTAAAGCTTACCGTCTCTCCCTCACAAGCTTCCAAGAGGTTCCCATCCATCGTCCCCGCAAAGGAGGTACAAGGGCATTCGTGATTGCCCGTAATGTCGATGGGATCACAGTTGTTGGCGTCGGAGATCTGGAAACTATAAGTACTGCCATTGGCGTACCAAGCACTCGTAAAGGTCTGGGTAGCATTGTCCAAGTTCCCCGCGTCACCACTTACGGCATAGCTGGCCGGATCCCCACCACTGATGCTAAAGATCACGCGGAAGTTTTCGTTAAAAGCGTCGCATTCAAAGCTCACCGGGCTCGCGACCGGTCCGTCCCATACCGTTACGATAGCGGAACCACCAACGCTCCCCGTACAAGTCGCACCGGTATTGTCGATCACCGATACCAGGTTGTAGATCGTGGTGGCCACCGGACTCACGTTAAACGTATGTCCATCCGTAATATCTTCGAGCGTGGTGCTGGTACTGCCATCGGAGTATACCACATCAAAGGGAGGAACGCCCGCCGTAAAATTGATCGTTAGCGTAGCGATTTCTCCAGTACAAATATCCACCGAGCGGCCGATGGTCGCCACGGGGCGTTCGACGAAGATCACCGGGGTACCCGGTGCCAGGTCAAAGCAGGTATGATTGGTATTCACTTGCCCCGATCCATCGTCGGGTCCCACGATGGGCGAGATGTAGTACGTCGTATTGAGTTGCATGCCGGCTTGCAGGGCAAAGGTAGGCGTAGCGGAAATGGCGAACACCGTGCCCAGGGTGCCCCCCGGATTATCGTGCAGTGCGTATTGCAGAAAATGTCCCGTCTGCAAACCGGTGCCGGTAGCCGCCGCCGCCGTCACGCTCTCGTCCGCGCACACCTCGATGGGGTTCGCATCCATCAGCCCCGCATCGTTGCTACAGGTACAATTCTGGATGCCCGAAGCCGTCACGTCGGCGCAAGGCCCCGCATCACTGACGGTAAAGCTGTAGGCCGTTCCCGCGGGAATGGCATCGCTGGTAAATTGCGTCCCCACTAGCGTTCCGGTATTACCCGTCACCGCGTAGGTGGCCGGATCTCCACCGACAATTTCAAAGGTAACCGTGTAAGCATCAAAATTGCTGTTACAGCTTTCAATCAAATCAACCACTTGCAAGGGATCATTGACATTGATCGTAGCGCTGCCACTCACCGTTCCCGTACAGCCCAACGCATCGGTGACCGATACGGGCGTGTAGGTGGTCGAGGTGCTGGGGTTGAAGAGCTCGGTATCGCCATTCACCAGGCCCGTTCTGCTGATGGTATTGCTACCATCGGAAAGGCTGACGGAGAAAGGACCATTGCCGGTAAAATTGTACACCAGTGTGGCGTTCTCTCCCGCACAGATCGTAGCGTCGGTACCGATGCTAAAGGTCGGTAGTGGCGTCGCCGTCACCGTCACCGGGGCGGTTAGGATCAAGCCCGAGCAAGTCGTCGCATCGTCGACGGATACGAGGCTAAAGGTTGTCGTGGCGTTGATCGTCACCGTTTCGGTATGGGCAATTTGGGAGATGTTGGGTATGGTAATGTTGTTGGTGCCATCGGAATAAACAATCGTGAAGGGAGGAAGACCGCTGAGGTTGAAGACCAAATTAGCGGTACTGCCCGTACAGACGCTTGCCGTTGCCGACAGGCTGCCTTCGGGTTGACTGCGCAGGGTGATGTTGATTTCGACAATCGCGAAACAGCCGTTGTCGGTGTCCAGACGCATAAAGTAGGGTCCCGCATCACTAACCACCGTACTGCTCATGGCAAGCGCGGGCAGGCCAGAGGCCGCTAGGGCGGAACTGGTAAAAAACAATTTTGAAATAATGGTGGTGGCGTAGGCATCGGTGCAGCTCAGGGTATCAAGGTCAAGGCTCTCCCCCGCACAGATGATGAGCGGATGATCAAAGCTGACCTGCGGCTGCTCGAAAATATCGATCGCTACCGAGCCAACGTCAAAACAGCCCACCGAGGTCTCGTAACGGATCCAGTAGGTACCACTGGTGCTGACCACGGGGCTGGACAATTGGTTGACGCGGTTGACACCATCCAGGCTATCGGCGTAGTAGGTGAGCGAGGAAGGTGGCCCCACACTATTGGTTTCGTTGATGAGTAGGGAACGCAGGTCCACGGTATTGGGCGCACAGGTGGTTGGTGGTGGATTGACAAAAATTTGGGGATCCTGAATGGTAATGTCCACGGAGGTGTGGTCAAAACAATTGGGACCGCTGTCCATTCGAATCCAGTAGGTGCCCGAGCTCGCAACGACCGTAGTGGCCAGTGTGGGACTGCCCGCAAGGGCGTCGGCCTCCGTGGCGTAGTAGCTAACCGGACCACCACCCATCGAGGAGTTGTTGATCGTGATGGTGGTCAGGTCGATGGTATTGGGTGCGCAAACGGGCACGGGATCGTTGGCCGAGATATTGGGCCGAGGAATGGTCGTGATGGTGATGCAGCCGGGTTGACTGGGGCCACATTCGTTGCTCACCGTCAAGCATAGGGTTCCCCCCACCATTCCCCAATCTACCCTTACCGTGGAGTCGGTACTGCTCCCGATGATGCTGCCACCGCCACTGAGGCTCCAGTTGTAATCCCGTCCCTGGGGCATATCCGCCGCGTAGATCTCTCCCGTGGCCCCTTCGCATACGATGGTGGGTCCCGCGATGGCGGGAGCGGGAGGCGGATTGACGTCGACGTGAACCGAAACGGTATGGATGCTATCTTGGGCGCCGGTGATCGTCACGGAGTAGTCCGTACTGACCGTAGGGCTGGCGACGGGATTGGAGATGGTGGCATCGTTGAGGGAACCAGCCGGAGACCATTGGTAAGAAAACGGCCCGACCCCGATGACGTTGGCCATCAGTTGTACCGTTTCCCCCGCACAGATGCTATCTTCACTCACGGTTACCTCCGTGGTTTGGATGCCCTCGATGACGCGGATGGTGTAGTCGCAAATATCACCCGCCCAACCATCGACCATCAGGTAGTATATCTCACCGGGGGTCATGTTGGTAGCCGTGACCGTACCCGAGGTTTCGGTACCCGGATTCCAGCAGTTGGACCGCATGGTAAAATCGGTGCAGTTGCTCGTCTCCAAGATAGCGACTTGGATACCGTTGCCAAAGACACAATTGAAAGAAGTAATTTCGAGTTCGACCTCCTCGCTCCCGGCGATGAAGGCGACCCAGGAATTGTTGTCGAGAAAGGCACAGAAGGAGCCGATCACGGCGGGATCATCCGTATAGCCATTGGTGCTGCCGCAGTAGCCATCGAGGCCATCGGAAAGGATGGTGGCGTCACAGCAGGTGTTACCGGGTGGCGTAAACGTAGAACAACCCACGGCTCCGACGGGAACGGCGGGATAGGTCGCGTAGGCGCACAGGTCGAAGGTGCCATTGTTGGCTTTGCCATCGTCCCAATCGCGCAACCAAAAAGTTTCGCCCGCATTTTGGTAGTTACACCCATCCTCAATGCGCAGCGTCAGTTGACCATCCGTCAGGTCATCACAAGCAATGGGCAACAAGCTGCCACAACTGCCCTCGTAGACGGCCATACTCCCATTGAGCATGGTGCCCATGGTGGCCTCCAGTACGACGTGGTAGCCATTATTGGGTAGGGTAAAAGTAAACCAGACATCCCCCCCCGAGTAAGTTCCACAACCCGGAGCGATCACACCGACGCTGCTCGTGGCGGCGACATTGGTGTAGGTGGTGGTCATACAGGAAGAAAAAACATCAAGGGAAAAGGCATTGCACGGATCATCATTGGCGGGTTGGGTAAAGGCTGGCGCTACCCCCACCAACAACAGAACCAAAGCCAGGAGAATGGACTTTGTTGTCATTGTAAATGAGTTTCTAGTTTACTATTTTGCTCTTTAGCGGGGGGTATGAATTTCTCTAAAACACGGACACAGCCGTAGGCTGGTCGTTGGAGGGGGGACGTTATATT
>CALCCH010000443.1 GCA_937899855.1 uncultured Saprospirales bacterium
GTGGGGTTTGGGTTAGCGGTAATTATTCATTGCTAAAATATAACTAAATTGTAGGGGGCTTGTGCGGGCGGCGTTGCTGATTATTGGCAATTTGTCAGCGGTACGCATTATTGGAAGGCTAAAAAAGGGGAGGCTATGGGCAGTAGCCGGTAGAAGGAGAGCAGCACGTAGACTTATCTTACGGCTTTGCAGCAGAAGCCAGGGGGGTAGCGGTGATGGCCCTGGGGCCCGAGGGGCTGGTGAATACTCAATATTTTTCCTTTACCAGGGGTTTGTTGCTAGCGTTTTGCAGGCTGTTGCCGGAAGGGGTGCGGTCGCTGGCACTGTTGCCACCGAGGCGTCGGGGGAAAACGGGGAAACTGGCGGAGCCGTAGTGGGAATAGTGCTCGCGGTATTCGAGGGGAAAGCGGTATTCTTGGGAAAACTGGGTAAGGAAGGCGGTCAGGTAGCGAGTATCGACATTTTTGGATTGGGGTTTGAGGTGGTAGGCAATGTGCTGGATGGCTCCTTTTTTATCCCAAAAGACGTTGATCCACATTTTGACGCCCTTGAGGTCGACGTTGACCAGATTGGCGTAGGCTTCCATTTCTTCGAGCATACCAAGCCATTTGTCGTAGGCCAGGTCCATGTTGTCGTCGCAGGCGGTGAGGAGAAGGGTTTGGTATTCGAGGGTGAGGGCATTGAAGGCAGCCTCGTGCTCCCCGATGATGAATACCGGTGGCAATTGGGTACTGTCGCCCGTGTCGGATACGGGGGGCAACGCGGGCAATCCGCTGCTGGAACCAAGGATTAGCAGTAGCATAAGCGTTTTGAGCAGAGGCATTTTATTACGGTCTTTTATCCAAAAATAAAGAAATAATCGGAGACATGGCGCGTAATCGGTGATATTAGAAGATTGACTAAGCCTTTTCTCCCTGAATTGTAATCAATTGTAGACTTACAAAAATCACTCCGGCTTTTGTGGTGCCAGGACTGGCCCCGAGTCATGGGTGTTTGGATAGGTTTTACGGAAAGCAAAGGTCGAGTGCCGGAGGGTGGCAAGGCTGGTTGGTGCTCCCGTCGGTGCTCGCCCAAGCCGAGAAAATGTACAAATTCGACCATTGCATACCCATAACGTCCAAATTATATTTCTCATTTTTGTTCTTTCGCTTTTTTTGCTCCCCAGCCCCAGCAATTAACAGATTTTAACAATGTGGGGCTCAATTTGGAGACAAATGAACGTTTACGCGCTACTTTTGCGGAGCATTTAATCAACTAAGGCTACGTTAAATTCGTTCAATCAAAAAAAATGTAATTACCAATGGAATTACCCCAAACAAAGCCACAACTTCCCGGAGACACCACTCTGCCCACTTCCGAGGAAGCCCTGGCTCAACTCTTTGACTACGCCACCGGGGAGGCCCAGTATTCGATCGAAGATTTCTTTAGGAATCCCAAAAAATCGAGTTATCAGCTTTCCCCCGATGGACAATACTTTTCTTACATGGGGCCCTTCGAGCGACGGCAAAACATCTTTATCCAAAAGATTGGGGCGGCAGAATCCGTACGCATCACCTCCGAGGTGGACCGCGATATCTCCTGGTACTTTTGGACCAACGATCGCCGAATCGTTTACCTTAAAGACAATGGGGGAGATGAAAACTACCAATTGTACGCCGTCGATATCGACGGTAAAAACAGCAAGGACCTCACCCCTTTCGAAGGGGTACGCATCAACGTCATCGACGAATTGGAGGACATCGAGGAGGAAATCATCATCGGGATGAACCAGAACAATCCCCAGCTCTTCGAGCCCTACCGCCTCAACATCGTCACCGGCGCCCTTACCCAATTGGCCAAAAACGAAAACATCGCCGAGCCCATCGATAATTGGATGACCGATCACGAAGGCAAACTCCGCATCGCCTCCAAGGTGGTCAACGGCACCAACACCACCCTGCTGTACCGCGATCACGAAGGGGAGGCATTTCGCGAAGTACTCACGACCGATTTTCGGGAGAGTGTACTGCCCCTGTTCTTCGAATTCGACAACGGCAGTATCGTCTACGCCACCTCCAATGCCAACCGGGACAAAGCCGTGCTGCTGCGTTTTGATATGAATACCGGCCAGGAAGTCGGAGCGCCCTTGTTTGAACACCCCGAAGTCGACGTCAACCAGCTCGATTATTCGCGCAAGCGCAAGGTCCTGACCGCCGTGGCTTACAATACCACCAAAAATCATTTCCACTTTCTGGACGAAGAACGCGCCCGCATCCAAAAACGGCTCGAACGCGACCTGGAGGGCTACGAAATCTTCATTACCAGCCTCAATCGCGACGAGGACAAATACATGATCCGCACCTACAGCGACCGCTCCCTGGGGGCCTACTATTTCTACGATCAGCAAAGCGATCGGCTCGAAAAGATCAGCGACGTCAGCCCCTGGATCGACGAGCAAGACATGGCCGAGATGCACCCCATCCAGTACCACTCGCGCGATGGATTGGTCATCCACGGTTACTTGAGCCTGCCCCCGGGCCTACCCCCCAGCCAACTGCCCGTCATCATCAATCCCCACGGTGGCCCCTGGGTACGCGACTCCTGGGGCTTCAACCCCGAGGTCCAACTGCTGACCAGCCGGGGCTACGCCGTCTTGCAGATGAACTACCGGGGCAGTACGGGCTACGGTCGGGCCTTTTGGGAAAAGAGCTTTAAGCAATGGGGCCGCCAAATGCAGGACGACATCACCGACGGGGTGGAATGGCTGATCCGCGAAGGCATCGCCGATCCCAAACGCGTCGCGATTTACGGGGGCAGCTACGGGGGCTACGCCACCCTGGCCGGCGTCACGTTTACTCCTGATCTCTACGCCTGTGCGGTCGACTACGTCGGCGTATCCAACCTCTTTACCTTCCTCAATACCATCCCCCCCTACTGGATCCCCTACCTGGAGATGATGTACACCATGGTGGGGCACCCCGAGGAAGACCGTGAAATCATGGCGGCGGCCTCCCCCGTGCTCCACGTCGACCGGATCAAAGCTCCGCTCTTCGTCATTCAAGGCGCCAACGACCCCCGCGTCAACATCGACGAATCGGACCAGATCGTCCGCTCCCTACGCGAGCGCGGAATCGAGGTCCCCTATATGGTCAGGTACAACGAAGGACACGGTTTTTACAATGAGGAGAACCGCTTTGAGGTCTACAAAGCCATGGTGGGCTTTTTTGCCCGCCACCTGCAACCGAGTTTGAATAATTAGTGTTATATTAGGGGGATTACCCATACCCCCAAGATATTTTCGTTCCTAAAGTTGAGGCGTCTTTTGCAGTGATTAGCGCAAGAGGCGCTTTTTTGTGGTCGCCGAAGTGGCCGATTCGGTCGTTCAAATGGAGATAGTGGTCTAAGGAAATAGGATTATTGGCACGGAAATACGTAATTTTAGGGGGTTATTACTACACAAACGGGCTATGGTCATTGATATCCTCTTCGCGCTGGTGGTTATGTACGGTTTCTACCTGGGTTTTGCCCGGGGGATCATCTCCACCGTATTTACGATCTTATCCTGGACCCTGGGCTTGATGGCTGCACTGAAGTTTACGCCGGGCATGACCCTGTTTTTAGAACGCAGCTTTGATGAGGACAGCCCCTTGATGTTCGTAGCGGGATTTTGCCTATCGCTATTTATCACCATGTTTATTCTACGGACCGTGGCGCGGGGTTTGGAGGGGGTGCTGAAAACGGCCAACATCAACATCATCAACCAGATGGCGGGGGGGGTACTGCTCTCCGGGATCCTGATCCTCCTCTACAGCTTCTTGCTCTGGTTTGCCGATGCCGGCCGGATGATCGATGCGGATACCAAACGAAAATCGATGACCTACGTCTACCTCGAGCAGTTCCCCGATGAGGTCCGCGAATTGGGAACGCGGCTCCAGCCCGTCTTCCACGACTTCTGGGACCAATCCATCCAGATGATGGACCAGTTGGAACGCATGAGTATTGAACAAACCGAAAAGATAAATATTGAAGACCGCTCCGACGAGCTCTCCTCCGAGGGTCCTGCTAATTGACAATTACGATTCCTTTACCTACAATCTGTACGACTACCTGCTCCAATTGGGGGCGACTTGTACCGTAGTACGCAATGACGAATGGACGCTGGCCGCCTTTCTCACCTTTCCCTGTGATGCCATCGTCCTTTCCCCCGGGCCCCAAAGCCCCCAGGAAGCCGGACTGCTCCTGCCCCTCATCGAACTTTTTCACCGACGACAGCCCAGCCTTGGCATCTGTCTGGGGCACCAGGGATTGGGACAATTTTTGGGCGCGCGCTTGCGGCGGGCCGACCTGCCGATGCACGGCAAGACCTCCCGCATCCGCCACCGGGGCCACCCCCTCTTTGCGGGCCTACCGGAGGAATTCTCCGTGATGCGTTACCACTCCCTGCTCATCGACCAATTGGAAGGCAGCGGCCTGGAGTCCATCGCCGAGACGGAGGCGGGGGAAATCATGGCCATGGCCCACCGCGAATGGCCCTTGGTGGGGGTACAGTTTCACCCCGAGTCCATCCTCACCGAATACGGACTGGACCTACTGCGCAACTGGCTCGCCACCGTTCCCAGGCCACAAAATTCAGCAAAAATCTAAGCATAAAAATCATCAAACTCGACCGGGACTGGGAACAGCTTAAATCCGAATAGCCGCAGCGCAATCATAGAAAACTGCGGGGCGATCCAGCGGGTAAAAACGGACCAGGCCCCCTAAAAATGTAATGTAAAACAGCGTCTTACCGCCCGGCAAGCGCCTGTTTTGCCCCTACCCTACCGCTTTACAGCCTCCACGCGCTCCAAATCAACGTGGACGGCCAGCCCGATTTTGTAATTTCTTCCGCCCCCCGAATGGAGGATATTGGGTACAAACGACTCTTCGTTCAACACCAAAACTCTTCCATTATGAAACGATCTTTTTACCACTTCCTCCTCACGCCCTGGGCAGTGCTCCTACTGCTCATCGGCAGCTTTAGCCCCGCGCGGGCTCAGATCTGCGGCGATCCCGAAAGTAAAGCCGAGGTCACCCTCAACAGTATTGGCACCGTGACCGTGACCGGTGCCAACGGAAGGACCGAAGCGGGCAATGCCTACAAAAAAGGGCTGGCGGCCGCAGCCGATAGCGCGGGCCTGGCGGCCTGTCAAAATAGCTGTACCATCGGCGAATGCCGAATGGACTTCGTCAAGTACGTCAAAGGTCGGACGCCCCGGCCGACGAAGGTGGGGGAGACCTACGTATTTCCTCCTCCCAAAGGCGACTCTTTAGTCTTTGAGGTCGATTGCCCCTGCTTTCTGGATATCTACATCGATCCCGACACGTTGGATGGCCGTCCTTACCAGGGAGGTATTGGCGCGGCGGTGGAAACGCCAGTCCAGGGTACCGAGCTAGCGGGTACCGCTGCCCACTTTTACCCCAATCCAGCTCGGGATGAGCTCTTCGTCGAACTGAATCTCAGCACCCTCCACGCGGATGTTCACCTCCGGCTGATCGACCTCCGGGGCAGCCTGGTCCAGCAGCGTGCCCTGGGCAAGTTGGAACGGGGCAGCCACCAATTTCGGGTCGACCTAAGTGGCCTAGCTTCCGGGATCTACTTTGGCCTGATCGAAGGCGAGGGATTAGCTCCCGTAAAAACGCGCTTGGTCATCCAGCCTTAACTAGGGGATTCCTCCACAGCGCACCACATTATTCATCAAAACCATATGATCATGAAAAATCTTGCTCCCTTTTTTAGCCCCCTGGCCCTACTCACTGCTTTGGCCTTCCTATTCAGTAGCCCCCTGCTACTGGCACAGGACTGCGGGGATTCCAGTAGCGATGCCGACGTCGAATTGACCGGTATCGGCGAGGTAACCGTTAAAGGTGCTGGAGACGAGCGGGAAGCCACGCGGGCTTACAAACAGGCCCTGGCCGATAAGGCCGAAGAGCAGGGCCTGGCCAGCTGTGATGGCGACTGCACCATTGGCGACTGCGAAATCCAATTTGACAGCTACGCCGACGGATCGGGTACGCCCGACGCGACTACCAATGACAACGGGGATTTCGTCTTCGACGCCCCCGGCAACAATGACCTGAGCTTTTCGGTCCACTGCCCCTGCGTGGTCCAGGCCCACGTGAGTCCTCCCCAGGAATACGACGGCCGCGTAGCGGGAGGGCAGCGCCCCGAGGTATTGCCCAGCAGCAGTTGGCGGGGCTTGGAAGCGGGTGAATTTTTTCCCAATCCAGCGCGGGAGACGGTCCAGGTAACGGTGGACTTGCGAGAGGTTAGTACGGACTTGACCCTCAGTGTGATCGACCTGCGGGGCCGCGTCCAGACGGTTCGGGAGATTGGCCAGGTGGAGCGGGGGCAGTACCGTTTTGCCCTCGACGTGGCCTCCTTGGCACCGGGGCTCTACCTGGGCTTGGTCCACCACGAAGGCGAAATCGTGGCCCAGTCGCGGATTGCCATTCAACGGTAGCTCGCCGGTGCTGGATGGCCCAAACGCTCCCGAAAGGGGTGGGGAGAATGGCCATTTCCTGTAACCGGAGCATTGGAAAATTATCCACAACTTGGATATATAATTTTAGCTGATAAAGAGCAATATCAGAACTTTTGGAGTCGGAGGAGAAGCAACTTCCGGCTCTTTTTTTTAGAAGCCATCTCAAAATGTTTTTGTCGGCGAGGGAGTGGTCATTTGTGTTTCAACGAGGCGCCAAAACGAGTCCCGATTCCCATCGGGACGACGCTTTTGGTAACGAAGTAGGGGCAAAAAGGACCCTGCCGTAGTCCAAATCGACGCAGGAGATTCACGCCAGTAAAGGATATTTTTGAGATGGCTTCTA
>CALCCH010000444.1 GCA_937899855.1 uncultured Saprospirales bacterium
ACTGGCTCCGGGAACGGGAAGCCCACCGCGTACTCGACTACCTACGGGCCGAAAATGCCTACACCCAACACCAACTGCAAGCGACCGAAGGCCTACAGCAGGCCCTGTACGAGGAGATCGTCGGGCGCATCAAACAGGAGGACAGCTCGGCCCCCTACACCGACCGGGGCTACGTGTACCGCACCCGCTACGAGGCGGGCAAGGAATACGCCGTCTACACCCGCTTCCGGGGTAGCCTCGACGCCCCCGAGGAAATCCTCCTCAATGCCAACGAACGCGCCCAAGGCCACTCCTACTACGCCAATGGCAGCCTCCGCATCAGCCCCAACAACCACCTGCTGGCCTATGGGGAGGATACCCTCGGACGCCGCATCTATACCCTCCGCTTCAAAAACCTAAACACCGGCGAATACCTCTCCGACGAAATCCCCAATACCACCGGCTCCGCCACCTGGGCCAACGACAACCAAACCGTCTTCTATACCGTCCGCGATGAAGCCCTGCGCCCCTACAAAATCTACAAACACCGCCTGGGTACCGACCCCTCGGAAGACCAAGAGGTCTACCACGAGACCGACGATACCTTCCACAGCTTTGTGTACAAAAGCAAATCCCAGCGCTTCCTCCTCATCGCCAGCATCCAAACCCTGACCACCGAATACCGCATCCTCGATGCCGACCAACCCGATGGGGAGTGGCGGGTTTTCCAGCCCCGCGACAAAGCCGGTAAACTGGAATACAGCATCGACCACTACGGCGATCGTTTCTACCTCCTCACCAACTACCAGGCCCAGAACTTCCGCCTGATGACTTGTCCCCTCGACGCAACCACCAAGGAACACTGGGAAGAGTTGATCCCCCACCGCGAGGATGTCCTCCTGGAGGACCTGGAGCTCTTTCGGGACTTTCTCGTCCTCACCGAACGACAAAATGGGATCACCCGGATCCGAGTCATGCCCTGGGCAGGCGAAGAACACTACGTGGAATTTCCCGAAGATGCCTACCTGGCCTACACCGGGATCAATCGCGAGTTTGACACGTCGCTGGTCCGCATCGGCTACCAGTCGATGAAGACGCCCCCCTCGAGCTTTGACTACGATATGGAGCGGCGCCAATTGCACCTGGTCAAACAGGACGAAATTTTGGGTGGCTTTGCCAGTGCGGACTACGTCGCGGAGCGGCATTACGCCAAGGTGCGCGATGGGGCCGTGGTCCCCATTAGCTTGGTCTACCACCGGGATACGCCCCGCGATCGAAGCGCTCCCCTGCTGCTCTACGGTTACGGTTCCTACGGCAATAGCATGGAGCCCTACTTCAGCGCCACCCGCCTGAGCTTACTCAACCGGGGCTTTATCTTCGCCATCGCCCACATTCGCGGCGGGGAGGAAATGGGCCGCCACTGGTACGAAAACGGTAAGCTGCTCCACAAAAAGAATACCTTCTACGATTTTATCGACTGCGGGGAATACCTGATTCAAGAGGGCTACACCGCAACCGGACAATTGTACGCCATGGGGGGAAGCGCCGGTGGCCTGCTGATGGGGGCGGTCATGAACCTCCGGCCCGAGCTGTGGGCGGGCATCATCGCCGCGGTGCCCTTTGTCGACGTCGTTACCACCATGCTCGACGAATCCATTCCCCTGACCGCCGGAGAATACGACGAGTGGGGCAATCCCAACGATCCGGTCTTCTACGAGTACATCAAGTCCTACTCGCCCTACGACAACGTCCGGGCGGCCGATTATCCCCCGCTACTCGTCACCACGGGGCTACACGACTCGCAGGTCCAATACTGGGAACCCGCCAAATGGGTGGCGCGATTGCGTGAACTAAAGACGGACGACAACGTTTTATTGCTCCATACCAATATGGATGCCGGACACGGTGGGGCTTCCGGTCGTTTTGCCCGGCACAAGGAAACCGCCATGGATTACGCCTTTCTCCTCCACCTGTCCGGATACCCACTACCCGGGTCCTAAAAAATACCGCCGATGGCCGAGCACCTTCTCGACGACGAATTACAAGATCTCCAGCTCGTTCCCGCGAGCCGGGAAAAGCGCCTGGCCAATTTTTTGATCGACTACCTGGTCATCATTTGCTCGGTCTTGCTGTTCTACTTGCTCTTCGCCGATTTGGAGATGCTGATGGACGAATCGAGCGATCGCACGCTGGACAATTTGCGGGGAATGCTGTTCTACTTGGCTTATTACATTGCCATCGAAGGAATGAGCGAGGGCAAGAGCCTGGGCAAATGGATTACCAAAACCCGCGTGGTCAACTATCGGGGACTCGTCCCCTCCACCCCCCAGATGATCCAGCGAACCCTCATCCGACTCATCCCCTTCGAACCCCTGTCGGCCCTGGGCGAAGCCCCCCCCTGGCACGACCGCTGGTCAAATACCCTGGTGGTCGACGAGACCCAGTCCAAATTGCCCTACTGAAAGCCCCACTGAGCACCGATCAAGCACCCCCGACCTCCGATCGGGGAGGGTTACGGAGCAGGGCAATCGTCGAGATGATCGAGGCGATGAGTCCGATGATAAAGACCGTAAAAAACATCAAGGCAAACCCCAGAAAGGGATTTTGAAACATTTCCTTTTGCGCCAGCAAATCCTTCTCTTGACGGGCGTACTCCTCAGCGGGCAACTGCGCGCGCAGCTGTTCCAAATTTTGGTTGAAGTAGGCCTCCATAAATTCCGGGTTGAGCCATTCGGTGTAAACGACGTTGTACAGCCCAAAGGCCAGCGAGGGAATGAGGACGATCAGGACCCCCAGTTTGATCCCATCGCCAAAGCTCAGGTAGCCGCCCCGCTCGGAATCTCGATAATGACGGATGCCCAGATACACAAAGACCATGGAGGCCACCAGGGTGAGGTAACCCCAAATTTCGGTGGTGGAGTAGTCAATCGTTTTGCCCCGTTCCCACAGCCAGGCCACGAGGGAGAGTACGATAACGAGGGCCGCGGCGTAGCTTCCGTAACGCAGAGCAATAGCTTTCATGGTAAATTTCATTTTGGGTGAGTAAATGTATCAACACTCCAAAACAAGGCAATTTGGCGTAAAAATGCATCCGACTAAAGTAGGATTTCGAGGAGAATGGTACTTTAGTTGGAGCCCAACAGGCCTTTTTCTCGGGCGTTTCGGATGGCCTGGGTCCGCCGTTTGGCCTCCAGCTTGACCAGTAGTTTGGATACGTGGCTCTTGACGGTACTTTGAGAGATAAACAGGCGCTCGGCGATCTGCTGGTTCGACAGGCCCTGGGCGATCAAGGTCAGGACTTCGTACTCCCGTTTGCTGATGCCCAATTGGCGGGAGCGTTCGGTGGGGTTTGCGGAGCGGGCGACCGGACTTTCCACGGGTACGAGCGCTTTCCCTTCCTCCTTTGCTCCCCCCTCCCCCGCCGGACCAAAACGGCGGTACAGCAGAATGCCCAGGGCAATAAAGACCAGGGCGAACAAAATCGTCCACAACTCACGTACCAGGTGTTCGGTAAAGAGCGCGTACTGGGTCACCTTGAGCAGGGCCCAAAAGGCCAGCAAGAGGAAACCAAATTGGAGGGCAATCGCACGCATGACCTTACTGCTTGGGGGCGAGTTTGGGATCGAGGCGGTAGGCGCGATCAAGATAGGGCTGCCCCCGTTCCGCTTGGCCACTGTCGCGGTAAGCACTGCCCAGATAATACAAAATGATGGCACTGTTGGGAGCGTACTCCAGGGCTTTTTCGAACTGCGCGATGGCCTCGGGATAACGCCGCTGCATGGCGTACACCGAGCCCAGATTCCGGCGGGCATCCACGTAGCGGGGATCGTATTCGACGGCTTTGCGGTACACCTCTTCCGCCCGCTGGTAATCGCCCTGCTGGAAGTAAATGATGCCCATATTGCTGTATACGGTAGCCTTGCGGGGATTCAATTCCAGGGCCTTTTGGTAGGATTCCAGCGCCTTTTGGGGATTGCCCTTACGGAACCAAGTGAGGCCCAATTCGCCGTGGGCATCGGCGTAGCGGGGATAAATCTCGATGGCGCGCTGAAAACCCGCGAGGGCCCGGTCGAAACGGCGGCCACGCTCCTGGGGGTCGGTCAGCTTTTGGCCGCGTTTGACGGTTTCCAGCGCCGCGTGGTAATTGAGCTTGGCGCTATTTGGCGAGCGGGGCAAATCTGCGGTATACAGGGTATAACTGTCTTTCCACGCGGGATTGCGGAGCACCGTACGCGCGGCGTAGAGCCCGGCCACGAGGAGCAGGGCCACCAGGGGTACGGCGTGGCCGGCAGCCCAGGCGGCGGGGGCTTGTTCGGTATCTCGCTGCCGGAGGTCGCCCCCCAGCCCCCGCAACAGCAGCAGGGCCAGTAGCAGGGCAAAGCCCAGCGAGGGCGCGTACAAAAAGCGTTCGCCGTAGGCCGAGCCGATGAGCAGGACGATATTGGCAAAAATGGATAGGGTAATGCCATAAAATAGAATGCCGTAAACCAATAGCTCCCGCTTGGCAATGCGCCAGAGCGCGTAGCCGCCGAGCCCCAGGTGGAGCAGTAGACTGACTAGCACCCGCCAATCGCTCCAACTGGTAATGGGGATTTGGTTGTAACCGTAATCCGAGCAGAGGGTGACGGGAAAGAGGAGGGTCCAGAGGTAGCGGCCGAGAAATTGAACGGCGCTGGCCAGCCGGGTAGACGTATCGGTGGCGGCGAAAAGCACATTGTCGAGGGGCGAACCCGCCCCGGCCCCCGCACCAAAATCACCCACGATATTGGTGCGCAGGTAGAGGTAAATACCGGCGGGCAGGAGAAAACTCAGGGACTCCCAGGGCAGATCGAAGGTATCTACTCGGGGGTGAAAATAGTAGATGGTGAGGGGAAAAATCGCCAAAAAGGTGATGACACTTTCCTTGGACAGCAGGGCCAATCCGTAGGCGACCAGGGCCCCCAGCAGCCAGAGGAAATTGCGGTGGTCGAAGTAGCGCCAGAGCCAACGCAGGGCCAGGATGGCAAATAGGAAGGCCAGGATTTCGTCGCGGCTCTTGATGTTGGCCACCGCTTCGACGTGGACGGGGTGGACGATAAAGAGCAGGGTGACGGCGAAGGGCAGCAGTAGCGAGTAGGCGGAAAAAATACGGAGCAGGGTGGAAAACAGCAGGGCGGCGGTGAGGGCGTAGAGCACTACATTGACCCAGTGGTGAATGGAGGGGTTGTCGGGGGAGACTTCCCACTCCAGGGCAAACATAAAGAGGGAAAGGGGGCGATAGAGAACGGCCTTGCTGTTCCAGTAGCCGTAACGGTAGTGCTCGGTAAAAATCAGGTCCAGGGATTCGGTGCCTTTTTTGACGACCCAGTTGTCGGTGATGGCGGAGCTGTCGTCGAGGGCGAAGCCGTGGTGGAGGGTATTGGCGTAGAGTAAAAAGGCCAGTGCCGTCAGGAAAAGGCCGAGGAGCAGCGGGGTTCGGGAGGCGGAGGGGGCCCGTTTGTCGGGCCGGGCAACTCCCCGTTTGCCAGTTTTGGATTTGTTTTTCTTCTTGCTCATAGCGGGAACGATGTGGAAAGCTAAGATAGCCGATTCCGATGGATTGGACCAACAAAGCGGGCGAAAGGAAAATAAATTCGTGATTCTTTGCTTATTGTAGTTTTTACACCTACCTTAGTCCCGAAGAAAATGTGGTTTTTAGCCACTCAGCAGTAGTTCTATTTGGTGGAAATGCCAAAAACTAAGAAAAAATATCACGGCGGAGTCACGGAGGACCACCGAGTAGCAAGCTCCGTGAAATAGCGTATATAGAACCACTTTAACAATCGAGTTTTTCCGAAAGAGCGAAGCCCCTAGCCGGATTCCTTCGCTCTTTCCTCGTAGGGCCCATTCCTCCGGGGGGCGCCCAGCCCGCGCAATCCCCGATAAATTTACCCCGCCGTTATACTCGCCCATTACGGGACAATGGCTATATTGGGTCCATTCTGAGACAAGCGTAAGTACAAAACGGTACAACCTCTTTCACTCACATTAAACAAACGACCAACTATGCAAGAAATGGAACCTTTGAAAGAATTTAGTCTCAGCTATCTCGATATTGGGATCATGGTGGGCTACGCCGTCCTCATCATCGCTTACGGCCTCTACCACGCCAAACGCAACAGCTCCGAGGAATACTTCCTCGCCGGCCGCGATATGCTCTGGCCCATCGTGGGAATCTCCCTCTTCGCCGCCAACATCTCCAGTTCCACCCTGGTTGGACTCGCCAGTGATGCCTTCAATACCGATACCCACGTCTTTAACTACGAATGGATGGCCGCCGTCATCCTGATCTTCTTTTCCATCTTTTTCTTGCCCTTTTACCTGCAATCCAAGGTGTACACCATGCCCGAGTTTCTGGAACGGCGCTACGATAGCCGATCCCGCTACTATTTCTCCTTCATCACCATCGTCGGTAACGTCATCATCGATACCGCCGCGGGGCTGTACGTGGGTAATATCGTACTCAAGCTAATTTTTCCCGACCTGCCCTCCTACGTCATCATCCTGGTACTGGCCACCGCCGCCGCCGCGTATACCATCCCCGGCGGGCTCAATTCCGTCATCCAGACTGAAGTAGTCCAGGCCATTCTGCTGGTACTCGGCTCCGTCATCCTCACCTACTTCGCCTACGAAAAGGTCGGGGGCTGGGATGCCCTCCTGGCCGGGCTCGACGCCAAGCACGCCGCCGGCGAGATCAAAACCAACGCCGCCGATACCCTCAGCCTGATCCGACCGGCCGACGATGAATACATGCCCTGGACGGCCCTCCTACTCGGAGCCCCCATCCTGGGCTTCTACTTCTGGGCCAACAACCAGTTTATGGTCCAACGCGTCCTCGGTGCCAAAG
>CALCCH010000445.1 GCA_937899855.1 uncultured Saprospirales bacterium
ACCCCATCCTCGTCGTAGTTCGCATCAAAGGTCGCAAAGTCGTTCGCGCTGTTGCCGGGGGTAAAATACTTCAGGGTCCGCCACATCACCGGATCGTCTTCCACCCCGTAGAAGGCCACCCGCGGGATCGTCGCCCCGTAGTTGTTCAGCTCGTCCACCACTGGTGAGCCCTCCATAAAATCTTCGGTGATCGGGGTCAATTGCCCCGAGAAACCCACCGCCGGGATCACGTCCGTACCGATAAAGGCGCAGAGCTGGTCCAGCCCCGCTTCGAAGGCACTCGGACCCTGAAACGGATCCCCGATGTTGGTCAGGACGTCCAACAGCCAATTGCCCTGGAACAATTCAGCCTGCGGACCCGCCTTGAGGGCCACACAGGATTCGCCCAAAAAAGCTTGGATGTCGGGTACGCTGTTGAGAATCCGCGCGCCCTGGTGGGGCGTACCAAAGGTCACGATGCCCCCAAAGCGGCGTTCCTCGTAGGGAATCCCCAGGTCCAGATAGTACTTGTCGGCTGCCTTTGAGGCCAGCCCACCCTGGCTGTGGCAGATCACAAAATTGAGGTTGGGGTCTTCGATTCCATTGGCGGCCATGTGGGGATCGCCATCGGCGACGAAGATCTGGTGCAGGTCCTGCCCCGCATCGCGGAGGGTAAATTGGGAGTAAGACGGCCGTAGCGAGGTGACCCGGTAGTTCTCGTGGGTATGGTTCGCCGTCCGCGTCCACGAATCGCTACTGCCCCCCAAGCCGTGGATCCAAAAGATGAGCCGGTCGCCCTCGAAGGGGGGATTGCTCTCGGTATCGGTCGTCGTATCCGGTTCGGAAGGGGGAATGGGAATGGCCTCGACGAGGGTCGGAGGCCCCGTCTTGATGCCCCGCTCGACCGTACAGTCGGATTGGGCCCGCAAGGGGGAAAGGGAGAGGTACAGCAGGACCACCAGCGACAGGGCGATACGAATGGAATGGCCCGTATGGCAGGGGTTAGGTATGATGACGTTCTTTTTGATTTTTCTGATTTTTTTCATTTTCGTAGCTTTTTAGGGTTGGGATTTGATGATTTTTTGGACAAATACTGCTTCGGTCGCCGTGCCGCGGAGCCAGTAGACGCCCGGGCTTAGCCCGGACAGGTCGAGGGAATGTCCCGCCCCCGTAGCCAGCCGCCAGTGATGCAGGCTTTGCCCGCTGGCGTTGTACAGCCGCAGCTCCACCGTCGGGACGGCCAGTGGGGGAATACGTACCGCCACTTCGTCGACGAAGGGATTGGGATGCAGCGCCCAGGCGCTGGCGGTTGAATGCGATACTTCCGCCCCACGTTCCGCTGGCCGCCGATCGTCGATCCGGTAATCCCGGTAATCGCTGCGGAGGACTTGTTCGGCACAGGTACCACTCGGTAGGGTCCGATACTGGCGTACCGTTTGCCACAAGGGGACCACCTCCCCACTGGTCAGGCGTTGAAACTGGATTTGGAGGTGGCGGCGGGGGCGGTCGCCTACGGCGGCCAGAGTCTGCTCAAAGTAGAGCCGGTCGTAATCGTAGATACTGAGCGTATGACCCGTCCGGACTTCCAATCGGCCCTCCGAGGGGTGGGTTACCCGGGCGCCCGAGGCTTCCAGGTCGGCCAGCTGGCGAGCGCTCAAAGGCTGCCAATCCGCTCCAAACGACCAGTCGGTCGCGTCGTGACTCAGATTGGCTTGGTAGGTTTGATAGGTCTCCGTATGCGGCAGGTACTGCAACGTGGCGCCGCGGGCGTCAAAGACGCGTACTCCGCTGGCGCCGATTCGGGTACGTTGGGGACGGCGCATCCAGTCCTGGCGGCTATCGTCGCGGAGGTGGGTGATGTTGGTGACGCGTTCGCCATTGCTCCGGATTTGGCGCTCGACCTGGCGTTCGCGCTGTTGCTCGATCAGGTACAGTCGTTCGTTGGCGGACAGGGTGCTGGGGTCTTCGACCGTATGGTAACTGCGTTGGGTCTCGTGAAATTGGAGGCGGAGGAGGTAATCGCTTTCCGCCGTGGGGGTTTGGCTTTGTCCGGGTGGAAAAAAGGCAACAATGCCCAGTACCGTAGCTAGCCATAGCTTCATCAGCTGTTGAGGTAACATGTCGTTAGTGGTTTTAAAGAGCGAGTGGCCCCCGGGGGGGTTGGTCTCGCCGTGAATGAAGGAATGTTGGGTGTAAAAAGCGTTGGCTAAGCTTAGCGCTAACAAAGTTATGGGGCAATTCTGCCTCCTTCCAAATTATTATGTTCGCATTTTCCGACCTTTTTGATTTTTTTTTGAAAAAAAGGTCGGAAAACGCGACCTTTTTTTCGTCTCTTCGATTTTTTGACCGGATTTTCCGACCTTTTTAGTATTTTGCTTACAACACGGAGTACAAGATTTTCATCCGCCATTCCCAGCTGGCTGGAGCAATTTTTTTACGTAAAACCACGATACTGATGAGGGATGTTGCGACTGTCCAAAAGGAAATTTTTCGCTGGATACTATCAGAGCTAAAGTGCAAGGGACAAAGCCGGGAGGCCTTGCAAACCTTATTGGGGGTGGGCCGTACTGCGCTCCAGGCCCGGATCAGCGGCAAGAAAGGATTACAACTAAATGAATTACTGCTCCTTTTGGAACACTTTGAGCTTCCCCGCGAGCTCCTCTACCCCAAGTCGCCTACCCTGGCGATCGACTTTCCCTTTCTCAACCATGGAGTGCGTACCGGAGCCTCCTTCCTCGAAGACCTCCTGCACCAAGTCCAGCGCGTCGCGCAGCTACAGGACGCCCACCTGTATTACCTCAGCCCCGAAATCCCCATCTTCTACTATTTTCGCTACCCCGAGCTCAGCTACTTCAAACTCTTCGTCTACCAACGCGCCATCTGGAGCGGCAGTGGCCAAAAGAGCCAGGCCTTTTCCCTCCAGTGCGCCAAAGCCCAAGCCTGGACCGACACGTTCCAACAAATTCACGAGCAGTACCTCGCCCTGGACAGCACCGAAATCTGGGACAGCGATTGGGTCAAAAGTACCCTCGGCCAACTCCTGTACTACGCGCAAAGCGGCGACTTTGCCCAGCCCCGCGAAGCCCTCACCCTTTGCGATCAATTGGAAGGGCTCCTCAACGACTTGATCCAGGCCGCCGCCAACGGCCGCAAATACCATCGCGATGGCCGACCCGCCGGCCAACTCCGCCTTTTTTACAACAACCTCCTCCGCACCAACAATACCCTACTCA
>CALCCH010000446.1 GCA_937899855.1 uncultured Saprospirales bacterium
TTTCCGTACCCGCATCCCCATCGTCACAAGACGTACCGGGAGCCGCCGGAATATTCGCATCCAGATCGTCGCAATCGTCCGCCGCACAGACACCGTCGCCGTCCAGATCGCCACCGCTACCCGCACAGGGGTCGATCGGTGTACCCGCACAGCTACAGCCGTCCGCCAGGATCACATCGTTTTCCGTACCCGCATCCCCATCATCACAAGACGTACCGGGAGCCGCCGGAATATTTGCGTCCAGATCGTCGCAGTCGTCGGCTACGCAGACGCCATCGCCATCGTTATCGATACAGCTAGTCGTTACCGTCACGGTAAAGCTACAGGTGGCGGATTCTCCACAACCATCGGTGGCCTCGTAAGTTACGGTCGTCGTTCCCTCGGGGAAAGCGGCTCCGTTGTCGGGGCCCGCAGTTTGTACCAAATTGACGGGCTGGATCACACAGTCCGAGCCAGGTGTTGGTACGGCCCAAGAAACTTGCGCCGTAGGTGCTCCCGGTACGGCCGCGACGGTCAGGTCGGCGGGGCAGTCCAGGATGACGGTCGAAGTGGTGGGATTCACCGTTACGGTAAAGCTACAGCTGACGGTATTGGTACAGCCATCCGTTGCTTCGTAGCTGATGGTGGTGGTGCCGAGGGGAAGGTTGCTTCCGCTGGCGGGGCCGGCGGTTTGTTGCAGGTCGACACTGCCCACGTTGCAATCGCCGCTGGTCGTGGGTAGCGCCCAGTCGACGACGGCAAAGGTAGCCCCGGGCAGGGCATCTACCATCAGATCAGTAGGACAGTCGATATTTAAGGTACTCGGGGTACCGGCACAATTACACAAACCATCTTCCTGGTCGTTGATGGTCTTGGGATCGCCATCGTCGCAAGCGGTTCCCGCTGCGGGACAGGCGCTGACGTTGACGAAGAAAATACAAATTTCGGTATTGCCACATTCATCGGCGATCAGGTAAATGATCCGCGTGCTGCTGCCCGCGTCAAAGCTACTACCGGGGGCGGGACCTTCGAGTCGTTGTACATCGACGTTGCCCGTAAAACAGGTCGTCGTGGCGGTAGGCTCGATCCAGGTAACATCCACGGCGGTTTCGCCGGGCTGCGCATCGACGTTGATATCGACGGGGCAATCGGCCATGGTGATGGCCGAAGGCGTAGCGATAGCGGTGACGGTAAAGACGCAAGAGGCAAAATTGCCACAAGAGTCGATGAGGCTAAAGGCGACCAATTGTGGCCCGTCCTTGACCCGGAGGATATCCCCGATCTCGGGTCCCTGGGTTTGTTCGATTTCTAGTCCGCCTCGGAAGCAAGTGGTGGTACCGGCTACCGGGCCATAGTTGACGGTGACGCAGGGCGCCCCCGGGGCGGTGGCGATGGGCAAATCGGCGGGGCAATCGGTGAGGGTGACTTCGGAGGGCGTTGCCTCTACGGTCACTTCAAAGGTACAGATTTCCTGATTGCCACAGCCATCGGTGACTTCGTAGGCCACCTCGGTGACTCCGTTGGGGAACTGCGCACCACTCTGTGGACCGCGGATTTGGGTCACCACCGGCGGATCGTTCGAAGGGCCGCTGAGGGGGCAGGGAATCTCTAGGATGTAGTCGTACAAGTTGCTGATCGGACGGTCGGTCCATTCGCCCGTGGACTGCTTCATCCGGGCGGCTTGGTTGGTTCCGCTGCCGTTGGGCTCGCCCGCTTGCCAATTCAGGTAGGTGACGGGATCGCCATTCACCCACTGGAAATCGTTGGGGCTGCTGAGGGTATTGAGGCCCGTCCAGATGCTACCGGAGCTGGTATTGAGGTTATTGAAAATAAACGTGTTTTCCGCATCGTCATTGATTACGACCAAGTGACCACCGTTGGCGGCACAGGCGGCCTGGGCATCATCCCAGCGGGCCGTTCCATTTGAGGCGTAGTATTTGTGGTCGTTGTATTCCCCGATAAGGCTAAAGCCCGCAATGTTGTTGGGTACTTGTTCGCAACGAACGATGGGTGCCACACAGGGAATCTCTACGATGTAGGGCCGACGGCCGCTGTGATTCAGGTCGTTCCAACGACCGTTGGTCAGCAGTTCTCCAAAGTCTTCGTTGTTGCTGTTGTTGGGCTCGCCGGGATTCCAGTTCGTATAATCCACCGGATCGCCATTGACCCAGCGGAAGTTGCCTTCCTGCGCTTCATCACTCAAGCCAATCCAGATTCTGGTATTGACGTTGTTTTGAATGTACTGGTTTTCTTCCGCACTGTTGATGACCACCAGGTGACCGCCGATGGCTTCGGCCCGGTCCTGAGCGGTTCCCCAACTGATCGAGGTACTGGCGTAGAAGTAGCGGCTGTTGTTGAATTCTCCAATCAAGCTAAAGCCCGGAAAATCGTTGGGCAAATCGCTGCAAAGGGGCAGCGGAGCGGCACAGGGAATCTCGATGACGTAACGCCGCTGTAAATGCGCTTCCTGGTCGTTCCAAAGACCACTGGTGTACATCTCGCCGTAGTCCTCATTCCCCTGGTTATTGGGCTCGCCACCGTTCCAGTTGGTGTAGGTCAGGGACTCCCCGTTGATCCAATTGAAGTTGCCTTCCTGGGGAGCATCGTTGAGACCAATCCAAGAAGTCGCCGCAATGCCGTTTTTGACCAGTTCGTTTTCCGCCGCACTCGTAATCACCACCAAGTAGCCCCCCAGCAATTGCGCCCGATTTTGGGCATCAAACCAGGTCGACTGGTGGTCGGAGTAAAAGTATTTGCTGTTGTCCAATTCCCCAATCAGGGAGAAGCCAGCGAGGTTGTTGCCGAGCTCGCTACAAGCCGGAGCCGTCGTTGGACAGGGCACCTCAAGGAGGTAGTAATTCTCGGTCGATCCCGACCGGTCAAACCACCTGCCGCTGGAGTTGATGAATACGGCAAAGTCGGCATGGGTACCGCTCAGCCACTGATCGTTGGGCTCGCCGGGGATCCTGTTGGTGTAGATGACGGCCTCGCCATTGTCCCACACAAAATTGCCCTCCGCGTCCTGATCGGTAAAGCCAATCCAGGTGGTCCCCCGGTTGACGACACCCTGGAGAAAATCGTTTTCGGCCTGGTCGTTGATCACGGCCAGGTAGCCTCCCGCATTGATGGCGCGCTCGCGGGCGGTATGCCAGTTGGCGGGATGATCGGAGACGTAGTATTTGCGTCCTTCGATTTCGCCCAGGAAATCAAAGTTGGGTAAGTTGTTGCTGATGTTGCACTCCAGGGTACCGCTCCCCCCGCCACCGCTAGTGGTACAGGTCGAGCTGGCCGTGGGTTCGGTCCAGCTAGCCTCCGCATTACCGGCACCGGGCAGTCCGGTCACCGTAATGTCGGGGGGACAGCTAAAGGTGATGTCGGGATCGTCGACGGGTACAACGGGCGGGATAAAGGGCAGTACGATGACGACCGCTTCGCAGCTCGCGCTGACGCCCAAGTTATCCGTGACGGTGAGGAGGACGGCCTGGGCCCCCAGGTCCGCGGTCGTAAAATCACTGCGGTCGATGCTCAGATTGGCCAGGGTGGCGCCACAACTGCCGTAGGATCCCTTGTCGACATCGGCGGGTGTGATACTGGCCTCGCCGTTTTCATCCAGCCGGAGCGTGACGCCCGAGCGGCAACCCGCAACGGGTGGCTTGGTATCGTTGAGGTCGGTAAATTCGTTGCCAAACTCCACGTTGGTCCAATCGACCGTTCCGTTGAGCAAATAGATCAAGCCGTCGTTGAGGACCGGAGCGACGATGGCGTTGCCCCCGTTTTGGATCAGGGTACCGCAGATAGATAGGCGGATGGTCCCCGCATTGGTGACGGTCGCATTATTGGTCAGCGTTCCCCCGTCGGGGATAGACAATTCGTTGTTGTTGAGGATGGTCGCTTCGTTGGTCAAAGCGCCCGCAATTTCTAGTAATCCACTATTGGTAATGGTGGCGTTGTTGGTCCCCACGGTGGCGCTTTGTACGGAAAATTCCCCATCGTTGAGTAGGGGAGCATCGTTGGTAAAGGTACCGTTGACTACAAAAATGGCCCCCGCCGCATTTTCGACGTTGGCCGTGGAGTGGTTGGTCAAAGTACTGCCGAAGGGTGCCTCAAAGCTATTGAGATTGGTCAGGACTCCCCGATTGTCGAACAGGTTGGTGACCCGCATGTTGGAGGTGTTGATGACCGTACCGTCATTCGTAAAGGGTCCTGCCGTTTTGAAAAACAAGCCGGCGTGGGTAAAGGTCGCACCACTCGCCACGTTGGTTTCGCCGGATAGGGCCGAATCAAAGGTGCCGTAGTTGGTAAAGCTACCATTATTGTTGAGGACGCCATCGTTGTCGATATTTCCCCCGCCCGAGTTGAAGAAGGGACCGTCGTTGATGATGGTCGCTCCCACAAAGTTGATAATCGTACCGTTGTTGAACACCAAGGTATTGAAGGTCAGGGTACCGGCGTTTTGAATGGTAAAGTCGATGATGGGCCCACCGGAAAAGATCGGAAAGTTTCCTCCCGCCGGTGTTCCTGGAATGTTGACGAAGCTGCCCGAGGTGGGTACACCCGCCGACCAGTTGTCGGCATTCTCCCAGTCGGAGTCAACGTTTCCCGTCCAGACACTTTGGGCAGCAGCCCCGTTGAGGAAAAGCACAAACGCACCGAGGAATAAGAGCGTGGGTAAATACGCTTTCATAGATAGTCGTGTTTTGATTAATAGAAATTGTATGATTCTGGCCGGCCACGGGGACACGGCGGTAGTATTAGTACAGCTTAGGGAGTGGTTAATCTAAAGCATCAGTTTGAGGGAGTCGTGCTTTGTACGGTAATGGGAGGAAAAGTAAAATTCGTTGGGAGGAGATGGGGGCTATTTCGGTTTTTAGTAAGTGGCTGACGGTATGGTTTTTTTGGTCCGTCCGGGCTGCTCAACACCGCGTACTGGACGCTCTTCGGTGGCAGATTCGGTGACAAATATAGGGTCAAAAGACTAAAAAGGAAACACCAAAGCAAAAAAAAGTTGATATGTAAAAATTGCGTTACGCAATTTCTACCCTAAAGCTTTATATACCACACAGCCGATTGCCCCGGTGGGGACAATCGGCTGTGCTACGGATCGTAGGAAGGGGTTTAGCCCCCCGTCGCGTCGTTACTGTTAGCCGTTTCCTTTAGGCGGTTTTCGTCCATCGGAAAACGACGGTGGAGAATAAAAGACTCGTAATCGCCAATCGTTTTGACGTGGAGTACTTCCCAACCATTGCTGTACATAAAATTGAGGATGTTCACAATGCCATTGAACTCCAAGGCCTGGCCCGAGCTGCTGGTCATCATCAGGGCCTGCCCCGATTTGTCCTCGCGGTTGTCCAACTGGCCATAGTCAATCATGGCCCAAAAACGGTCCGTATCCTTGTTGTATTTTTCCCAAATCTCTAGGTACTGCACCTTGCGGTCGTTGATATTGGTGTTTTCGACGAAAACCTGGGCGAAGGTGCTGCTGCCCAGCGCCGTAAAAAGGAAGAGGAGCAAGTAATTTTTCATAGGTACGGTTTTGTGAATGAATTTCGTATTCCAAAATAAGGGCAAAAATAAAACCAAAAGTACGCCTACCCGGCAGCGGACGACTTTGGCCCACCAGGGGGCAAAAAAAAGTGCCATCCAGATCATTATCGGGATGACACAACAACATAACCATGAAAATACATAACCAAATCTTTCAATCCATACTGAACTGTATTTTCTGACCCGCGCCGGGGGGAAGGAAATCCGAAATCACATTTCCACAGCACAGGCTAATTTTGTTCTCTTTTCAAGCGCTCGGGGGGTGTTCTCGCAGCGTTTTCGTGGTGCTTCGCGGGGCCCTTTGGCTTCCCTTTTTTCCCATGCGCTTACGTTCTAATAAGAGACAAACATCATACCAAAAAAACAATAATTTAATGAAAAAAATATCTAAAAAGACTTAGAAAGGAGCTGAATACCCATTAAATAAAGGACTTTTCGCTAATATTTTTTTTCTTCCGTCGGTGGCAAGTCGCCAAAAACATCGAGTCCCTGGGGCAGGTAGGGCGGTGCCACCCGGCTGCTATCGCCGTAGTGGGGCCACAGGTGGTGGACCAGGAGGGAGTAAAAGCCCTCGTGCCGCAGGTAAGGCACCCCGTCGTCGACCCGCAGCCCCAGCTGTAGTCCTTGCCGCTGAAAAGCCTCAACGAAAGCCCGATTCTTGGCAATCAGGTGCACCGGCGTTTCCATTCCGAGCTTGGTGAGGGGAAACAAGGGGGGTTGGTGATCTCCGACGAGGAAAAAAATATCCTCCTCCCCTCCTTCGCGTAGGATAAAGTCGATCAGGTATTCCAGCTGGTAGCGAATGGAGCGTCCGTAGTTTTCGAGGCTGGGGGGTTCAAAAAAACGGGATTCGCTGGCTTGGTGGACCGTCGAATCGTTGAGCAACCGCCAATCCGGGGCTACCTCGGTGGGGGAAACGAAGGGGTTGTGCGAGTTTTGGGAGATAAAAAATAAGGTGTAGGGACCTTGCCAAGTTCGCTGGATGCGATCGTGGGCAAAGTGGAGGGAAAACTGATCGGGGGGGGAGGGTCCCCAGCCGTAGAGCAGTCCCCGGTAATCAAAATCGGAATTGCGGATCCACTCGTCTACGGCATAGAGCTGCCGGTGGGTCTCCCAGGGAATCTTATCGTCCGTCGTCCCCCCGATGGCGCTGAGGCGATAGTTGCGGTAGCCCTGGCCCTGTAGCCAGCGCAGGAGGTGCTGGTAGCGATAAAAGGTCTCGTTTTCAAAGAGGGCCCAATAGGTTCCTCGGTTGCGGTAATCAAAGCCATCCAAAAAGCTGGAGTAGGACACCCAGCT
Source organism: uncultured Saprospirales bacterium (assembly GCA_937899855.1). GTDB lineage: Bacteria > Bacteroidota > Bacteroidia > Chitinophagales > Saprospiraceae > CALLVY01. The sequence goes on from CALCCH010000446.1 coordinate 6,823, forward strand.
CCCCGCCCCCGTCACGGGCGCCCGACTGAGGGCCGAGGCGGCGTACCAGGCGCTATCGGCCAGCTGGCCCTCCAAGTCCCCCAGCAACCGCTCGTAATCGGTACGCAAGCCGGGCTCGTCGTAGAGGAGCCGACCGTAGGACTCGATAAAGAGGAAGTAGAAATTGGGGCGCTTTTGGAGCCGATAGTCGGCGTAGGGTCGGTGATCGGCCAGGGCGGCGACGTCGAGGCGGCTCATCTGACGGGCAGCTTGGAGCGATTCGCGGGCATTGGTCAGGATGGGGGCGACTTGGAATTGGAGGACGTGCTCGGGCCAGGCCCGGTAGCCCCAGCGGAAGGCAAAGACCAGGCTTTCCAGTAGGATAAAGACAAAAATGGTGTAGGATACGGGAGAAAAGGCACGGTGGTCGTAGCGCTGCAGCAGAAAGCGCAGCGCCCGGGCCAGGGCGAGGAGCAGCAGGAGGGCCAGCAGGAGGACGAGGAGGTAAAACCACTGCCAATCGTTCCACAAGATCTGCCAACCCACTCGGATCAGGCCCCAATCGTTGTAGAAAAAGGGTGGGGTTTGGTAGAAGGCGCTAAAGCTCTGGTGGTAGATTTGATAAAGGAGGAGCAGCAGGTAAAAGCCCAGGCTAAAACGGGTAGCCGCCCGGCGGTACGGGAGGCCCGCGAAGAGGATCAGGGAAAGTAAGATCAGGGAAAACTCACTGCTGAGGCGGAAAATGTCAAAATTCTCCCGGTTGTACAACAGCGCCTTACCCACTCCTACCCAGGAATCGGCTTTCCAAATCAACCAGGGAAAAAAGTCGCTCTGCCCTCGTTTTGCCAGGTAAGCAGGAACGAAGAGGAGGAAGTTGATGCCCAAAAAGGTGATCCAAAATTGTATTTCGCGTAAGTGCCGCAGTCTCATTCGGGCGGCAAAGATAAAAACCTTGGCGAAAACCAAAAAAAAATCCCGCTCCACACCCACTGGACGCAGAGCGGGGCCGACCAATTGCTTGCGCACCAAAAGGCTTAGGCGCTACAATAAGGCCTCCAAAGCATTGCGGAAGCCCAGGTAATCCAGCATCTGGAGCTCACTACAGCCGATGCGCTCGACGTGTTTACCGTAGGTGACGAAGTCCGTCGTAAAAATGGAACAAACGATCCCGCCGCCATAATCGCCGGCAAAGATAAAGGTGCCCTGCGTAGCCCCCAGGGGGATGGCCATGCCCTGCCCCCCGATAAGTTGGAAGTGCTGGGGCCCCACCTGCATCAACTCAAAAGCACTCGTCAAACCTGGAATGTAGAGCGCCGCAAAGGCATTCGTGGGGGTGATTTCGATGGGCAGCTCGCAGTCGATGACCAATTCGATACTTTCAAGCGGTTCGCCCGGGTAATGGTAGATCACGTCTACACTGACCCACCCCAATATTCCTTGTAGCAGGACCAAGTAAGCCTCAATCCCGTTGCGATTCTGGCTGCGGACCACCTCCACCGGCTCGCCCGTCGGCTTCCACCTCACTTGCTCCCCGATTTCCTCTCCGTGGTACAGTTCCACGTTTTCCTTCGCCCCACCCGTATTGGCGGTTGGCAACAGCAATTGCAGCTCCCCCCGTCCGTCCAGACGCAGTTGCGCCCCGTTTTGGTAGACCTGTACGTAAACTGCTCCTCCCGATTGGAGTAGCTCGATCCGGCCGTCGTCATCGGCCAGCGTTTGTTTGCGGTGGAGGATCCTGTCGACGGGACTGTAAACCTCAATCAATTCGATTTCAACCGTTCCGCGGACCCGCTCGCCGGCGGCATTGACCAGGGCCTTGTCGATGTTGACTACGGTCCCTTGCGCCCCCACCACGTGGTAGCGGCCCGATCCCAGGTCTTCGGCCATCAGCCATTGGGTATTTTCGCGAAGGTGCTTTTGGAATACGGTCTCCTTTTGTCCCACTTCCTGGGGACTTTGGGGAACCAAATTTTCCGATTTGCTACAAGCGGCGAAGCCCAGGACGATCATTAAGACCGTGACCAGGGTAAAAGAAAAGCGATGGTTGGATTGGATAAGCATAGCTGTAATTTTCACAAATGGTTGCTAATGGATTTATTCCTTGCTATAAGGTGGTAAGAGCACAAATGTGACTAGAAGCCATCTCAAAATGTTTTTGCCGGCGAGGGAGTGGTCATTTACGTCCC
>CALCCH010000447.1 GCA_937899855.1 uncultured Saprospirales bacterium
GGCCATTTCGTTGAGGAAACGCTGCGAGCGCGGGGAGACGTAGCCCCGCCGTAGTCGCAGAATGATGGTCTTGCTGGTGGCCACGGTCGCTAGGGCCGTTTCCAGATCGGTGAGGGGAGCGTCGTTTTGTTCGGCGTGGCGTTGGACGAGCAACTGGGCCTTGTCGTACAACAATTGCAGTAGGACCAACTGGTCCCCTATTTTCTGGATGCGGGGCTGCTGGGTCAGGTCTCGCGGGTCGAGCTGGGGATCCAACTTACCCAGGGCAGCTTGAAGCACTTCCAGAGCGCGGTCCCATTCGGCGAGTCCCGCCCGGGCCTCCGCCAGTTGGCCCATGCCCCGGGCAACCTGCAGGTTCATAAAATCCCCGCGTTGTCGGAGTCGTTCCAGGGCCGGTTCGAGGCGTTTGATGGCGGCGCGGTAGCGGCCCTGGGCCACCTCGTTTCGCGCGATGTTAAAATCGCCCGCCAGTACGTAGGGGTGGTCGTCGTCCAAACGCTGGCGCAGGATGGCGGTTCCCTTTTTATACCACTCGGTCGACCGATCGAGGTCTCCGATCTCAGCGTAACTATCGGCCAGGTCGCAGTAGGCGCCCCCCAGCTCGGGATGATCGGCATCCAGCCCACGCGTGCTGATGGCCATTCCAGCTTTAAAGGCCGCGATGGCCTCTTCGGAGCGCCCCATCCGCAAGAGCACCCGACCGAGGTTGGAGTGGTACTTGGCTACGCTGGGATGATCGGCGGGATAGTGCAAGCGCTTGATGCGCAGGGCTTGACGGGCGTAGTCGAGCGACTTTTGCAGATCGCCCGTCTTGCGGTAGAGCATGCCCATATTACTGTAAATCCGGTTAAAGTTTTGGTCCTCGGGGGCGGAAGTTTTGCGAAAAATACGAAAGGCTTTGGTGTAATGGCGCTCCGCCCGGTGATAGTTGCCTTCCTTGTAGTCGTTGATGGCCATGTGCATGTACTGACTGGCAACGGCGTCGCTCTGGGCACCAAAGCGGCGGCGGTAAAGCCCGAGGGCCGTTTCGTTGTACACCTGCGCCGAGTCCAGCTGCATGTTTTTGGAAAAAACGGTGGCCAACTCGACCAATACGTCGGCCAGCTCCCCACTGTTTTCACCAAATTTGGCGCGGGCCAATGCTTCGGCCCGTCGGAAATAGGTGACGGCTACGGCAAATTGTCGTTGCTTACCGTATACTTTTCCCAGTCGGTACTGACATTTGAAGAGACGGGCCCGGTCCGGTGGGCGCTGAGCTTGGTAGCCAGCCAGACTGGCGAGGAGATTGGTTTCCGCCAGTCGGTATTCGCCATCGTAGTACTGCCCCTTCCCCAATTGGTAGAGGCTGTCCGCCGCGCTGGGGGGCGTTTGGGCGAGGAGTAGGAGGGGGCCGGTCCAAGCGCTGAGTAGCACCAACAGGCGAAGGTAGGGTAGCGGCCAAAAGAACATGCCATAAGATAAAGGACTTACCGAGGATAACCAAGATCCCCGGTAAGCGATATAGCCATTGCTGTCCATTTCTAAATTGAGAAGGGCCCGAAGTAACGGCGGCCCGTGCCTTCGATATCGCCGTAGATGACGTAGCTGGTGCCCAGCTTATCGAAGAAAATCGTGTAATGCGACCCACTGATGGTAAAGCCGATGGCGGCACCCACACTGGGGAAGGGATGATCGTAAGGACCACTGTAGAGGTCCAGCGAGCGTACGGAGGAGAAATTTTGGGGATTATTGGTGTACACCGTATACTTATCGCCATCGGCATTGTAGAAGGCGCGCTGGCTAGGGCCAAAGGGATCCTTGTACAAGAAACTGATGGCACTGACGCCGACGAGTTTGAAGGGGTGAGCGCCGTCGTTGAGCTCCAGGATGGTCTTGGGATCCGTCCAGCGATCCCCGATTTTGTAGACGAAATTGGTCCCGTTGAGGTCGAAGGCCATCACCGTTTCTGACCCATGTTCGTTGCCTTCGAGGTTACAAGCGGCGCCGATGCCGTCGAGGGGATAATCCGCGTCGATGAGTTGGTCGATGGGAAAGGGACCTTCCAACTGACCGATCCGGCTGCGCATGTACTGGTCTCCCGCCTGGTTGACGAGGATCATTTCGTCGTCCTTGACGGACCAACCCGCTCCGATGCCGCCGAAGGTCGCCGAGAGCCCCGACCAGTGCTTGGTGTAGGGCGGGGCATTGGGATCGATGGAGGGCAGGCAATTTTTGACATCGTACTGGGTGGCGAGTTGTACGCCCACAATTTGATTGTCGTACAGGCTGCGGACGACGTAGGAGATGGGTTTGCCACTGCCGATGTTGCTGCTTTCGGCCAGGAGTTGACTCAGGTCATTGAGGTCGGTCTTGCCGATGGTGAGTAGGGTCGAGCTGGCGTCGCCACCGTAAGCAAAGACCTTGATTTTGAGTTCGTTGAGTTCGTTGAGGTAAGAGACATCCACTTCCCCTTCCACCTTGGTTTTGATGCCCTGGAAGGAGCCGCTGATGGCGGCGTCCATCTCGGTGAGGCTGGAAGTGGATTCGATGAGCATGTAGTAAATCCGTCCGTAGGTAACGTCGGAGATGTAGGTGGCGGGATTGCCGGGGCCGACGTATTTGGCCAGGTCATCCGGGCTTACGCTTTCGTCAAAAACCCGATCCAAGGAGGTGGGTACGTCAAAACTCATCGTGTAGTAGCTCTGCTGGAGGTTGATCAGGTAGCGGTTGTAATCCCGATCGTTGCTGAAGGACAATTTGGCCTCCAATTCGCCAAAGGCCTTCTCGACATTTACCCGCGCCCGCAGGGCAAATTCTTCCCGACTCTGGACATTGTAATAGTCAAAGCTAAAATTGGCGGGTACCACCCCCGTACTGTTGGCAATGATGTTGTTGATGGCGACGGCCACCTCGCCTTTGGAGACGCGGTCTACCTCAAAAGAAGGTGCGATATTACCGTCCACCACGTCCGTACTGATGACTCCTCCGGCCCGTTCGACGGCAATCAGATCGGGGGTGGCCTGTCCCAGGGATCGCCCCTGCAGCAGATTCCCCGGGTAAATTACGGAAGCATTCGGATTGAAAAGCGGAAAGCCTGAACTGCCCCCACTACCGGCCCGAATGTCCTTGGTCTCGACGGTACAAATCCAAGTTTCTCCATTTCTCTCTTCCTCCTGGGTCGACTCGGAAGTCGTTCTTTCCTCTACGGTCACATCCGGAAAATCGCCACCCAGTTCGATGACGTCGTCGTAGCTCTGGGGTTCGACCACTTCGTCTTCTTTGCGGCAGGCAGTGAGGCAAAAAAGGCCGATTGTAAATAGAAGCAATAGCTGTTTCATGGTAGCGGATTTTAGTGTTTTCAGTGGAAAATTCAGCTACAAATAACCCGGCGGTGTAAAAGGTTACCCCCCGTAACGCATTTTATTTTTATTTTTGGCTTTTTCCCCGCCAAATTCAAATTTCCCCACAACCCGGGGTAACCTTTACGCGCCTTGTGTGATATGATTAAAAGCCTCCATGCCAAAGACCGGATTTTGTTAGAAGGAATTGCCAAGGGCGACCCGCAGTGCATTGCACAGATTTACGATGCGGTGCTGCCCGCCGTCATCCACTGGGTGGGGCAAAACCAGGGCAGCGAGAGCGACGCCCGCGATGTGTTCCAGGAAGGCATCCTGGCCCTTTACCGCCGGGTCCGTCAGGGGGATTTCGAACTGACCTGTACCCTAAAAAGCTACCTGTTGGTGGTCTGCCGCAATCTCTGGCTCAATCAATTGCGGCGGCGGCGGCCCACCACCCTGATCAACGACGACATCGATCGGGAAGTGGCCTTCGATGCCGGTATTCACCAAGCCATGGAAGCGACCGAAAGAGGACGCTTGTTCGTCCGCCACTTTGGCCAATTGGGGGCCGACTGCCGGGAAATTCTCCGGGCCTTTTTTGCCAAAACGCCGCTCCGACAAATTGCCGAACAGCGGGGGACCAGCGAAGGGTACATCAAGAAAAAGAAATTTCAGTGCAAGGAACGCTTGCTCCGCGCCGTGCAAGCGGATCCCTTGTTTAAAGAACTACAATAGCCAATGGATCGGGAAAATCAATTCGAACGGATCGAACGCTACCTCGCCGATGAGCAAACCGCTGCGGAGAAAGCCGCCTTCGAACGGGAGCTAGCCGAGGATGCCCAGTTGAGGGCCGAGCTGGACCTACACCGTTGGGCTGCCGAAAGTCTGGCCGATGGTGGCTTGCTCGATCTTGCCGAGCGCCTCCAACAAATCGACGCCCAGTGGCAGGCTCCTCCTACTGCCAGCCCCACTGCCCAGCCCAAGCTACAAAGCCGCCCGCCCGCTCGCCGGACTTACCTGGGGCCTCTGCTGGCCCTGGCGGCTTCCGTGGTACTCCTCATCGGCCTGTTTCGCTGGACGAATCAGGGGTTCACCGATGAAACCACTCCCGTCCTGGCCCAGTATTTTGAGCCCTATCCCATGGTGCTCAACCAGCGCTCCGCCCTCGATACGCTGGTGCAGACCCCACTGACCAATCGCGCCATTCAGACCTATTTAGCCGGTGATTACGCCACTGCGGAGGGGTTTTTTGCCGAGCTGAGTGCCCTCGAAGCGCAGCCCCTGTACGATTTTTACCGCGGCGTTTGTTTGCTGGCCACGGGTCGGGCCGAGGCCGCCCAGTCCTACCTTCAAAAGGTCCTGAATACCGAAGAACCGCTGCTGGTGCAGCAGGCACGCTGGTACCTGGCGCTGGCCCATCTGGCGGCGGGAGAGTTGGATCGGGGGAAGGGCCTCCTGGAGGCCATCGCGGAGGGCGACTACCGGTGGGAAGGGGCCCAAGAACTGCTAAACAATTGATCTAAGGAAGTTTTTCAGCCTTTTCTAGGTCATTGGGGCGCCAGAAAAACTATTTCGGCTGCGTCTTGGCCAGGGAAAAGTCGCGTTGTACCTGGTCCCCCGCCTTGCTGCGGACGGTCTCGCTGCGATCGCTCAGATCCAGTATTCGTCCACCGGCTCGTTCGACCAACTGCCGGACGGCGGCATTGTCGTAGAGGGTAAATTTGTCCCTGACAAAGGGGAGTCTTTCCATAAAGCTTTTTTGAGCGTAGCAGATCACGGCGTAGCCTCCCGGGCGGAGGACGCGGTAGATTTCCCCTAAAAACGCCACCGGATTTGTCCAAAAGTACAGGGTATTGACCGTCATCACGCGGTCGAAGTGGGCGTCGGGGAAGGGGAGCTGTTGTCCGTCGTAGCGTTGGAAGGTGACGGACTGCTCGGCGATGAGGTCCGCATTGATCCGTTGGGCTTCGGCCTGCATCGTTTCGGAAATTTCCAGCCCCCAGTAGGCCAAGTCCTTGGCTTGCCCCAGAACATGAGCCAGGTGGCCCGCATTCCCGGGCCCGATTTCCAGTACCCGTTGTTGGTCCGTCAGTTGCAATTGCTCCACGGCAGCGACGGTCATGCTGCGGTTGGTGGCGTCCATGTTTTGGGCCAGCTCGGCTCCCGCCGTTCCGCTGGGGCGGCTCAATTGTCGTTCGAGTTCTTGGAGTTCGCGTTCGTTTAGGGGCTGGGGCATGAGGTATGGTTTGTGAGCATGATATTAAGAATTGACGTTTGCTATCCGACTGGCGGGATGAAAGATAAAGGTACGGGATCGCTCCGCCCTTCCACAAATTCCCGGGTATTTTGTTTGCCCCCCTCCGATCTAAAATAGGAAGGGGATGAGGCGTTTGGTGCGACGCTTGTAGCTTTCGTAGGCGGGACCAAACTCGCGCAGCATCATGGCCTCCTCTTCATCGACCCGGAGCACGTACAGCAAGCCAAAGCCCACCAGTCCGCCTAGCCCGGCGAGGTAATTGTGCAGCATGAGCGCTTGGATGATGCACCACAGCCAGATGGCGGTGTACATGGGGTGACGGATATGGCGGTAAACGCCGGTGTCGACAATGTGGTGTCCTTCGCGAATTTCGAGGGAAACCGACCAGTTGCGTCGCAGATCGTAATGGGAGCGGTAAAAGAGCGATAGGG
>CALCCH010000448.1 GCA_937899855.1 uncultured Saprospirales bacterium
GAACAAATATTCCAGCATTATCAAGAGGAGATGGACTTGAATGCGGAGATGCTGGTCAACGCAGCAGACCGGTGCCAACTCGCTAAACGATACAAAGTCTATTCGTCAGAATACCGTGCCCTGAATCCTTGCAGCTTTTACCGTGGAGTGGTCCCCTTTCACTATCTCGATCCCTTTGTTCAAAGTCTTGCGCCGCACTTCATCCAGGTTTTACAGGATTGTGATTGGAATCAGCAGGACAGTGTCGGGAGTAGTTGCGGGTTGGTGTGGGCCAGTAGAAAATTTTTGAAGCGTATTGAAGCCAAACAGATCAGTATTTATTTCGTCGAGCACTACGACAACTGGGCCACCCACCACCGAGCAGGATTCCTCTACGATTATGCGGGCGTTTTCCATCACCAAGCACTGGCAAAATTACTCACTCAACATCTAGTGACTGATCAGCGATTGGCCAGGGCCAAGGTGGATTTTAGATCACACTATTTGGCGCTGTTACTCAAGCAGGACTCCAATTATACGGTCGTAAAGTCTACATTGATGAGTGCCGTAAAACCACAACTACAAGGGGGAAATTTCCTGCCCCTCTTATATCTACAGCAATTCCCGGATGAAGAGGTGGCCGTCTTCCTGCTAGAGCTTCTGGAAGCGCCAAACCTAGAGCGCAAACCTGACGAGCTGATTGTTGGTACGCTACAAGCCTTTTTAGAAAAGTCCCACTTTTCTCCTGCGGTGGAGTCCGCCATTAGGTCGTGTCTGGCGGATGTCCGGCGGTGAGTGCGGCGCCCCGTCGGAACGCAAAGGACCACTCCCTCGCCAACAAAAACATTTTGAGCTAGCTGCTGGTAAAACTCAACCGGATAATAGCTAATAGCCAACGAATACTATTGTATTGGTGACTGCCAACTTCGTTGCGGCTACTTTGTGGAAAAAGTAATTACAATAATACCGGATGGATCACAGATTTGGGAAGAGAAAATGGAACGTTTAATGAAATCAAAACAGCATACTACAAAGCGCATAGCCCCCCAATGGTCCACCATTCTTAGCCCCATCATTCTCGTCCTACTCATCGCCTGTGGCCCCCCTCCCAGCCCAAACCCACCGTCCGAGCCAAGGCCACCAGCTCTCAGCCCACCAGACGCGACCAGCACCAGTATCGCCAGTACTCCCGATTCGCTAATCCCTATACCCCGCCAGGTCAATGGAAAAGAACTCCTTCTCTTACTCGATGGCAACTTCCAATGGAGCAGTACATTTACGGAGCATAGGCACCCCCTTGAGGTCAGAGAAGTCCACCCCGGCGTCGTTTATTTCGATACCTACCACGCCGACCAAAGACCTACGCACGACACGGCCGAAACCATTACGACAGAACAACGCGTAAAAGACCGCATCGAGTTTTACCAACACCAGCAATTGGTCCGTACCTTTGATCTGGATCAAAACAATCCCTACCTCTCCTCCCCACAAACCATTACCGTCAAACAACACTACGGCGATGCCGAAGGTACCGCCTACTTACCACCTAGCCAGCGTGGCAAAGCGGGCCCCGTCCACGAGTATCACCTGCGACAACATTTGGAAACGCAAGACAGATTCTCTAAAGTCGTTTATTGGAAAAGAGAAGTGACCCGGGAAGGGTATATCGTAGCAACGGCTACTACCCTAATCATCCTCGATGAAAAAGGAAGGATCGTATTCCAGCGAGAGCACCCCGGCTTTAGCAGTGTTCCCGTCATCAGTCCCGATGGGGCCTATGTCCTGTTTGCCAGCCTGCCGGTGGAAACCGTAAGCAATGCCGGGATAAAAACCCAACCCGAAGGTTTTGAAATTTGGGATACCCAAAAACAGCAATTGCTGCACCGCGAAATCAATGACGACCCGGATAGGTGGATTGGAGGAGTTACGGCAACAAAAACTTGTTTGAGAGTGGAATACACCATGCCTAACGATGAGCACCATGACTCTTTTCAAGTACTTTTTGATCCAGTAGAACTCAAGTTGTACACTAAAAAGTTCTCCAGTGAGGAATGGAAGACGGTAGGTCGACTGTGGAAGGAAATAGATGGGGATTTCTTAAAACTGAGAGCGCATTTTAACTTCGAACAGAAAAATATTAAGTAATGAATGTGACGGCGATAAACCGTATTCAGATTTTAAATATAAGCTAAAATATCTCGATCCCAACTCCGAGCTGATACTATCGACTCGTAAAAACCAATGCCTATGTACTCCATGAAAATTTATTTTCTATTTGTTTATTGCTTAGCATTTCTACTATTGACTTGCTCTGGAAAAGGGGATGATAATGAAAGCAAGCAAAAAGGAAATATCACCCAAAGCCAACTGCCCGTTAGTGAGCGTCAAGATACTTTAACTTCCCCAAGTGCTGAAAAACAGCTGGTAGAGACCGTAAAAACAGTTTTACAAGACAGTATTTACCCCAAGGAATACCAAATAGGGGATGGTCTGGAAAGCTATCGAAAAATACGAAAAGGAATCTACGTCTACGAAAAAAGCTACAGCGGTAAAAATTGGGACCTGGAGCTTTCTAAACTTGACTTCTTTGACGAACGGGGAGAAAAAATCAACGAATTCGATATTCGAAAAAATAATCCCTACAACAAAGAAAGCATTCCCGATCTAGTCAAAGGCAATTACCAAGGGTATATCTACAATTCTTTTACTCCCCTTGACAGCCTCACGCGAAAAGCTGATCAGGCCCCCTCTGAGTATTACTCTTTTTCCCAAATGCCCAGTGGTCAAGGTGACCATCTGCCCGTTTTGGGATACCATCTTTTAACCATGAATAATGGTACCATCGTGGATTGGAAATTCACCGCCATTTGCTTAGATAAAAAAGGACAAGTACTCCGTATTTTTAAAAATCTAAATATGGATCCCTACGAGTTTTGCCTATCAGAGGATAAGCAATTCCTTTGCATAGCATACGGTGGATTACGTGGAGAAAATCTTACTAGACTACGAAACAATGGTTTTAGAATTTATGAAATAAAAACGGGTCAACTCGTTTACGAGTTCAATGCAGATGATAAGCATGCTATTTCTGGGCCTGGACCGGATAATACTGAAAAAGGATTTGATACAGGTATAATCAGTATTACTGGAAATGATTTCTCAAACGATAAAACGAGAGAGCTATGGTTTATCCACTTTGCAGACCGTATCATTTACAAAAGAAAGTTCACCTATCGTGAGTCTGGAGGCATACTGGAAAGGGATTTTGAGGGTTTAAAGATGCTTGACATAAAGACCAAAAGAAGGTGGAAATATTATTTCAAAGAAGATTTTAGTATAGAAAATTTTTAGATAAAAAAATGAAAACTAAATATATTTTTGTGCAATTAGTAATGCTTGCGAACTTCACCAATGCACAGTTACAAGTGCAGTACCGTACC
>CALCCH010000449.1 GCA_937899855.1 uncultured Saprospirales bacterium
CCTCTCTAGACCCCCCTCGAACCCGGCAAGACCTTTTCCGACGACCCCCTGCGTATGCTGCGGGGCATCCGTTTTGCCACCCAACTCGATTTCCGCATCGAGCAAGAGACCCTGCGCGCCATCCCCCGCTACAAAAACCGCCTCAACATCGTCTCGATGGAGCGGATTACGGGCGAGCTCAACAAGATCATGCGAACCTATCAACCCTCGGTGGGTTTTAAGCTGTTGATGGATACGGGACTGCTCGACGTTTTCTTTCCCGAGCTCATCGCGCTCAAGGGCGTAGAATACCGCAACGGTCGGGGGCACAAGGATAATTTTTACCACACCCTCCAGGTGCTCGACAACGTTTGCCGCCGCACCGACAAGCTGTGGTTGCGCTGGGCGGCCCTGCTCCACGATATCGCCAAGCCCCCCACCAAGCGCTTTGATCCCCAGCAGGGCTGGACCTTCCACGGTCACGAAGCCCTGGGCGCCGCCATGGTTCCCCGAATTTTTCGCCGGCTCCGATTGCCCATGGATCAAAAAATGAAGTACGTCCAAAAATTGGTGCGGCTCCACCTGCGGCCCATCTCCCTGACCAAGGAAGAGATCACCGATTCGGCCATTCGCCGCCTGCTTTTTGAAGCCGGAGAAGACATCGATGACCTGATGATCCTCTGCGAGGCCGACATCACCTCCAAAAACCCCAATAAGGTCCGCCGCTACCTCGAAAACTACGAGCTGGTGCGGCAAAAACTCAAGGAGGTCGAGGAAAAGGATCGGATCCGCAATTGGCAACCCCCGATTTCGGGAGAGTTGATTATGGAAACCTTTGGCCTGTCGCCCTGTCGGGAGGTCGGGGTAATCAAAAATGCCATCCGCGAGGCCATCCTCGACGGCGATATCCCCAACGAGTACGATGCGGCCTACCGCTTTATGCTCGACAAGGGCCACGACCTGGGGCTTTCCGCCGTTGTAAAAGAGTGATAAAAGATAATTTGACATGAAAATAGCCATCCCCACCCACCTGCTGCTCTTCGCCAGCCTACTTTTCCTACTCCCCGCTTGCCGCGACAATACCTGCAGCCCGGAGGACGATCAGGATACCATCGAGGATTACCTCGACGATAATGGTCTGACCGCCCAAAAAACCGATTCGGGACTCCACTACATCATCAAAAGACCGGGGGTGGGCAACCAGAATCCCGGTTTCAATTCCCGGGTAAAGGCCCGCTATACCGGCTATTTTACCAACGGTGTCATCTTTGATCAAAGCGGCCCCACCGCTGCGGAATTTATTCTCGCCAACACCATTGCGGGTTGGCGGGAAGGGATTCCACTGGTAAAAAAGGATGGTGAAATTCAATTGTTCATCCCCTCCGACCTGGCCTACGGCACCCAACGGGTAGGCGGCGTGCAGGATAGCGAATGCTCCGTAATCATCTTTGATGTGGTCTTGGAGGACTTCCAGTAAATTGCTGCTGCAGGGCCAGGAATCGACCCCGCTGCACCGCTACTAGAATTTGGCGCTGCGCTGCCCCCGACCTTTGCGGAACTCGCTGGGGGAAATGCCAAAGCGGTTTTTAAAGGAGGTGGAAAAAGTGGCCTGGTGCTCAAAGCCAAATCGGTAAGCCACTTCCGAAATCGAGTTAAACTGCCCCAACTCTAAATCCGCCCGAGCGGCTTGGAGTTGTACCTCCTTGATGAATTTGGCGGGCGATAATCCCGTGATTCGTTTGAGTCGTCGGTTGAGTTGTCGGCTACTCAGGTACACCGCCGCCGCCAACTGTTCGACCCCAATCTTTTGCTGTTCCAAACGCTCTTCAATCAAACGACGCAGGTCATTGACCCACTGGCGCTCTTCTTCGCTACAGAGGAGATCCTGTGGATCACTGGCGTCGCTGTTGCCGTTGCTATTGCTGCTGACTTCGGTGGGGATTTGTACGTCCCGTTGCCACTCCAAGCGCTGGTCATGGTGCTGGAGTAGGTTGTAAATTCGGCTGCGCAATTCCGGTACGGTAAAGGGCTTGGTGAGGTAATCGTCGACGCCGGTGGTGAGTGCCCGCAGCTGGTCCTGTGCCGTGGCCAGGGAAGTCAGCATGACGACGGGGATGTGTTGCCAATCCGGGGCCTGTTTGATGCGTTCGAGGAGGGCCCAACCATCCATTTGAGGCATCATCACGTCGGTGACCACCAGGTGGATCGACCGGCCGTGTTCCTGGAGTTGTTTTAGGGCCTGGAGGCCATTTTCGGCGAGGAGTACCTGGCGGTAATTGGCCTCCAGGGTCCGTTGGATAAAGTGGCGCAGGTCGCGGTTGTCTTCGACCACGAGGATGGTGTAGGCACTGCCCAGTCCCGCGGCGGGTACGGGCAGGGGCAGGTCTTCGGCGGCGCCGCCGGATGGGCCAGCGGCGGCCACTGGGACCAGGGGAAATTCGAAGAAAAATTGACTGCCCCGTCCCAATTCACTGTGAACGTAGGCGCGGCCCCCCATGAGCTTGGCAAATTCTTTGACCATCGCCAATCCGATACCCGTACCCCCGTGCTGTTGCTGTCCGGGCTGGAAGGATTGAAAGTAGCGGTCGAAAACCCGGTCCAAATCCTCGGCGGGAATGCCCCGACCGGTATCGGCCACTGCGATGCGGAGCTGCGTTTCTGATTGCACCACGGTACAAGTGACGGTGCCGCCCATCGGGGTAAACTTGAGCGCATTGTAAAGAAAATTGTGCAGCACCTTGGTCAGTTTCTTGCGATCCAACCGCAGGGCGAGCCCCTCCGCGAGGTCGAAGCGGGTGGTGTACGCGATGCCCTCGTGAGCAAACTGCGCGCTAAAGGCCTGCGTGACCTCCTCAAAAAAGGGCTGTGAGACCGTATCCTCTTCCACCAGATCAATCTGGTTGGCTTCCAGTTTGGAGAGGTCCAAGATTTCTTCCACCAATTGCAGCAGGCTCTTGCCGTTGCGCTGCATGAGGAGCAGTTGTTTTTTAAGTTCCTCGCGGTTCCAGGATTCGGGCTGTTCCAGTAGGACGGAAAGCGGCCCCAGGATCAAGCTCAGGGGCGTGCGCAATTCGTGGGAGATGTTGCTAAAAAGTTTGGATTTGACCGCGTCGAGCTGTTGGAGCTCCCGGGCTTGCACTTCGTTTTGGCGGTTGGTACGGCGGAGGCGCAGGTAGCTCCAGGTCAGGAGGCCCGCAAACAGGAGAATGATTGCGCACAGGCCAATCAGGAGGTTCCGCCGAGCTCGTTGGGTACGAATCAAAACGTTTTGGTTGGCAATTTGCTGGGCCTGCCGCTCTTCGTTGTACTGGGCGGCGATGTTTAGAATTTCTTCCCGCTTGTCTTGTTCGAGTTCCTGGATTTGGAGTTCGTAGCCCCGGTCCAGGTAGTGGAGGGCGGAGTCCAGCTGACCGATCTGGCGGAGCAACTCGGCTCGATCCAGGTGATTGGATGACAGCAGGTGGGTGCTTTCGATGCCCATGTGCTGCAATTGCTGGGCGGCGTAGGCGGCGGTATCGAGGTGGAGGAGGGCGCGGTCCAACTGGTGGTGGCGCTGGTAGAGGTTTGCCAAGTTGTTGTGGGTAGCTCCGTAGCCCTGGTAGTCGCCGTAGGCCAGCCAGTGCTGAGCGGCCCAATGGTAGTGGTGGCGGGCCCGGTCGAAGTCCCGACGGTGGTGCAGCATGCCGAGGAGCAGGTGCCCCACGGCCTCCTCGGGGGCCTGTTGGAGGGCTTGGGCTTGGGCAACGGTGGCTTCGGCGTAGTGGAGGGCGGAGTCGCGATCGGCAAAGATGCGGTGGTAAGAGGCCAAGCGAGTGTAGTAACGGGCTTTGACCAGATCGACATCGTGGGGAAAGATGGCGGTTTGGGCCAGTTGGAGTTGGGCGCGGCAGCGCTGGTCAAAGCCCAGTTTTTCGTAGAGGCGGGCCAGGGAGAGGTGGGCATTGGCCAGGACCTCCCATTCCGCCTGGGTGCGCGCTTCCTCGGCTACGGGCAACAGTCGCTCGATGGCGGTTTCGTCCTGGTGGTCGCGTTCGAGGGCTTCAGCTTGGCGGAGGCGAACCTGGAGGCCAAAGGAGGTGTGGAGGGCTTGGCTCGCTTCGAGTTCTTGGTGGAGTTGGCTGAGGAGGTGGTAGGCACTATCGTTTTGGAAGGCTTCCATTAGCTCAATGGCCCGATCGAATTGTTGTTGCTGTTGGGCTTGGTTGGAGGTGTTGGCCCGGGCGGAAAAAAACAAGAGCGTCACACCCAGAATCGCAAAGATTCTCAGCAGCATTACCTGGAAAGCTGGGTTCATGTTTTGACTTATTTGGGTCCGCTAAAGAATTAACTTTAGGGGGTGGTTGAATATTCTGTTTTGGCATTCAATCCACTCTCCGATGATTTCGTCTTTTTGAGCTTTTCAAAAATAGGAAAAAGCGGATTGAAAACGTCTTACGAACGGTGCTAAGTCCGGCCGGATTGCCACAAAAAGCCCGGATTAACTTTTCGATAAGGCTTTGGTAAGAAAATATTTTCCAACATTTTACTCCCTAATTTCCATCAAACAGGATGTCCGATTTGCTTAAAAACCCAGCCAAAACCAGTGGAAATGTCCGGTTTTCCTACTAAGATGTCCGAATTATTAAAACGCCCCTGGGTATTTTCCCTTAGGTTTGTCATCGAAGTAAAAATCACAAGCGCACCGGAAGGGAATCACGGGTGAGCGCCCGGACCCTCCCAAAAGTACGGTCAGAACCCCATACCTTCGAGATTTTTTTAACGACAAATTCGATCCTGGGCCCAATTCTGATGATTTACTTTTGCTCCTCTACCGACTGCGTTTTTCCCCACCGTGAACGGGCCGATACCGGTCCAGGCCAATGACTTTTAATTTTAATATTCAAGCGGCTCTTCCGGGAGTCCGAGAATTATTCTAACTGAAAAATAAACATAAGATTATCATGAAGTATTTGATCAGTACCCTTAGTTGCCTGTTGTTGCTCACCGCCGTTTGGGCGAACAACGACCCGGCGGCCGACCCCCTCATCGTACTTTCTCCCTGGGAAATCAATGATGGCAAAGGGCAAATCCCCCTCGGTGATATCGACATGCACAAACAGCACGGCAATCCCATCGTTTACCAACTGTCCAGCCGGCCCGACAAAATGGACCCCAACTGGAAACCCGCCCCCATGAGAGGCAACGACGTCGCGATGATCCGCAGTTCCAACGTACCCTGTTTTCAGGCGGTAGACTTTACCTACTTCCGGGCCTTCCTCGACGTTTCCGCCGATGCCACCTTTGACCACCTCACGGTGACGATCGGTGCCGTCGACGACGGGGCGCGGATGTTCATCTACAACTCCGCCTACCCCAACGGACACTTCGACCCCGCTACCGACGGGCGGCTCGGTGGAAAAAGCTTTACGGTCGATTTTAAGGATGAAATCGTTCCCGGCGAGATCAATACGATCATGATCGTCCAAGTGGACGACTGCCGGACGGAAAATAACCTCACCGGTGGGCTGACCCTCAAGGTCAATGATACCAAGATCGCACCCGACCCCAATTGGAAGGCCGACCACACCCGATTTACCAAGAAGATGAAGTACGCCAGTCCTGCCGTACGCTTCATCCCCAAATCCAATTGTTCCTTTCTGGGCGATGGACAATTTGAGAACGTCGATTTGCGGATTCGCCCCGACGGTAAGGGCACCCTATTCATTCCCGGGGAGGCGGAGGAATTCCCTTTTAACTACGTAGAGGAAAACGGGAAGTTTATCTTTTCCGGTACCGACCCGGACGATGGGACGGTACACCGCTTCGAAGTTACCCGGGCCGATAAGAATGAACTCCACCTCAAGGATCTGACCACTGGGACCGTTCACATCGCTGGCCGAAAGCGAAGTGTTACTTACAAGAACCTGGAAAACACCGCCTGGCTAGTGACCAGGGGCGGTATCCGGCAGGAAATGATCTTTCTCCCCAACAAGCAGATCGTGATAGAGAACCAAAGTACCGGGGATAGCTACTTGGCCTCTTACGTCCTCGAGGACAAGACCATCGTCATGACGCTATCGCAGGAGGCCATCATCAAGCTTGAGGCTGATTTTTCCACAATTCAAGTAGACGTACGGGAATTCGATTACTTTACTCTGGTAACGCAGCAACAAGGAGAGGGGCACGAGCCGGTGAAGTACCAGCGCGAGTTGGAGTAGGGGCTGGGGGCTAAATGCTTACCAAACGATTGGATCATCAACGCGGGCCCTCTTCGTATAGTCGAAGAGGGCCTTCCTTAGGGGAAGCAGGCTCGTGATGCGCTTTGACCAGATCCACATCGTGGGGAAAGAGGGCGGCCGGAGCCGCTTCGGGGAGGTCCGTTTTTCCAACATTTTGCTTGCCGGTTTGCGCGGATACGGATGTCGGATTGGCTGAAAAAATGGGCCAAAACCAACGTAAACGTCCGGTTTTTTAATAAAGATGTCCGAATTTTTAAAATCGTTTCGGGCATTTTCGATTAGGTTTGCTTTCAAGGTAAAGAACAACAACGCAGCAAATTGAGGACTACGAGCGAGAGGCTGGACATCCACAAAAGTAAGGGCTGCGTTTTTTCCCACCGTGAACGGGCCGGTACCGGGCCAAACCAAAGCTTAACCTTCGAAGGGCTCTCCCGGGAGCCAGAGAATTATTCTAACCGATAAATAAATATAAAATTATCATGAAGTATTTGATCAGTACGCTTAGCTGCCTGTTGGTACTTAGCGCCGTCTGGGCGAACAACGACCCGGCAGCCGACCCCGTCGTCAGTCTCTCCCCCTGGGAAATCAATGATGGCAAAGGGCATATTCCACTCGGTAAAATCGACATGCGCCGACAGCCCGGTAATCCCGTTGCCTACCAACTGGCCAGCCGGCCCGACAAAATGGACGCCAACTGGAAACCCGCCCCCATGGAGGGCAAGAACGTCTCGATGATTCGGGTGTCCACCGTACCCTGTTACGAAGCGGTCGACTTTACCTACTTCCGAGCCTTCCTCGCCGTTCCCGAGGGGGCCACCTTTGATCACCTCACGGTGACGATCGGCGCCGTCGATGATGGGGCGCGGATGTTTATCTACAACTCCGTGTACCCTGATGGGCACTTCGACCCCTCGACCGACGGGCGCCTCGGTGGAAAAAACTTTACGGTCGATTTCAAGGACGAGGTCGTTCCCGGTGAAATCAATACGATCATGATTGTCCAAATGGACGACTGCGCGAAACAGAACAACCTCACCGGTGGCCTGACGCTCAAGGTCAACGACCAAAAGGTCGAACCCGATCCCAATTGGAAGGAAAATCACACCCGATTTACCAAGAAGAAAAGGTACGCCAATCCCGCTGTTCGCTTTATCCCCAAATCCAACTGGTCTTTTCAAGGCGATGGGGAATTTGAAGACGTCGACTTGCGGATTCGCCCCGACGGCAAGGGTACGCTGTATATCCCTGGCGAGGAGGACGAAGGCGTCTTTAACTACGTGGATGACAATGGTAAATTCATCTTTACTTACAATGACGAGGAAGATGGGACGGTACACCGCTTCGAAGTCGTACGGGCCGATAAAAACGAACTCCACCTCAAAGATTTAGCGTCGGGTACCGTTCACATCGCCGGTCGCAAGCGACGCCTCAGTTACAAGAACCTGGAAAACTCCGCCTGGATAGTAGATAATGGCGAATCCCTAGAGGAACTCACCTTTCTTCCCGGTCAGCGGGCCGTAATGGAAGATGAAAACCGTGGTACTCGTACGACGCTCACCTATACCATCGAAGGCAACAAAATCATCTTTCTACTTGATGAAACCAATAAGGATGCGGTCATGGATGTACATGATTTCGATTACTTTAATTTGATCGTTCAACAGGAGGGGCGGGATCAGGTTTCGCATCTCAAGCGCGAATTGGAGTAGTAAGATATAGTGGGCAAGCCCTAGGCTAAAAATGGTCCAACCCAACTACCAGCTCCCCTGTCTTAACCCCAATACCAAGCCGCTGTAAAGCAGCTCAAGTCGGAGCGTCCGGTTATTGCAAAACAATTGGATCATTGTCCACGGCCCTTTTCGAGTAAGCTCGGAAAGGGCCTTTTTTAGGATAGGAAGGCAATCAACACTCCCGCCGCTACCGCCGAGCCGATCACCCCGGAAATGTTGCTGGACATGGCGTACTGGAGGAGGTGGTTGCGGGGGTCGTGCCGGAGCGCAATCTCGTTGGCCACCCGCGCCGCCATCGGCACCGCACTCAATCCCGTAGCACCAATCAGGGGATTGATTTTTTTCTTGGCGAAGAGGTTGTAGACTTTAACCGCCATGATGCCACCCAAAATTGAAATGGCAAAGGCGATAAAACCTCCGGCCACGATGGTGAGCGTGTCGCGGTGGAGAAAGGTTTCGGCCGTCATCGTAGCCCCGACGCAAAGCCCCAGAAAGATGGTCGCCGTATTCATAATCGTTTCCGAGGCGGCGCTGAACAAGCGGTTGGTATCCGTCCCGATCTCCTTGACCAGATTGCCAAAGAGCAGCATGCCCACCAAGGGTACCGAAGTGGGCACCAGCAGGGCGACGATGGTGGCCAGTACGATGGGAAAGACAATCTTGAGGGTGCGGATGTCGTGAATTTTTACCCGTTCGGGAAAGCGTTTTTCCTGCTCCTTCATATTGATCCGCAACTCGGCGTCGCTCACCGTAAAGCGGACCACCAGGGGAATGATGACCGGTACCAAGGCCATGTAGGAATAGGCCGCGATGGCGATGGGGCCGAGCAGGTGAGGGGCCAGTACGATGGCGGTGTAAATGGCCGTGGGGCCATCCGCGCCTCCGATGATGCCCAGGGCCCCCGCCTCGGGGAGGCTAAAGCCCAGCAGCACCGCCGTGATCAATACCGTAAAAATGCCAATCTGAGCAGCCGCCCCAAAAAAAGCCAAACGCAGGTTGCGCAGCATGGGGCCAAAGTCGGTGAGGGCCCCCACCCCCATAAAAATCAGGGGCGGCAACAAACCCGTCTTGATCAGGGCGTAGTACAGCAGGTTCATGATCCCGTACTCCGTCGCGATCTCAATCATCGAGCGGTCGAGCAAGCCATTTTCCGCCGTCGCGCTCACGACGCTCATCTGCCCCCCGGGAAAATTGGCCAGCAAGAGTCCAAACGCAATCGGGACGAGCAGGAGGGGTTCGTAACGCTTGTAAATGCCCAGGTAGAGCAGCAGGGCCGCTAGCAACAGCATGATCAGGGTCGACGGCGTGGCCAGCAGTTCGCCAAAGGCCGTCATGTCGTAAATTCTTTGGAGGATGTCCATTTGGGTACCGCGTAGGCTGGTTTAGGATTGTAGGCGTAAAATGACGTCGTCCTCCTCGATGTCCTCCCCGTGCCGGGCCACGATCTCGACGACCCGACCGCTTTGGTCGGCCGTCACCGCGTTGACCACCTTCATCGCCTCGATGTAGGCCACGGTCGTACCCTTTTCCACCCGATCGCCGACTTTGATGGGCACCTCACCGTTTTCGCGGGTGAGAAAGAACTTGCCCTCCAGGGGAGCGGTGATGGCGGCATCGGCCTGGTGGCTGGGGGGAGCGGGGGGCGGATCCGCGGGTGGGGGTGTGGTGGTGACGGGGCGGGGACTGCCGCCGGGATTGGCC
>CALCCH010000450.1 GCA_937899855.1 uncultured Saprospirales bacterium
GGATAATTGCTCAGACAAAAAATTTTAGTTCCATGAAACGAGACTACCTGTTTTTCTTCCTACTGGCTTGGGGTCCTTTGATCCCGCTTTACGCCCAGCCTTCGGGATGCGCCCGACTCGAAATCAGTCACGAGACGGCCCAGCCCGGGGATACGGTTTGCGTCCAAATCACCGCCCACGAGCTGGCCGAACTCCTGCGCCTCGAATGTGCCCTGAGTTGGGATACGGCCGTCCTGGCGTACCAAGACCATCGGGTCGAGCTTCCCAGCGGCAACGGCTTACACGACAGTCAGGTCAGCGCCCGCCCGGGGGCCCTCCAACTGCGCTGGACCAATTTGCCCACCCGCACCCAGCCCCTGCAATCGGGCGATACCCTCTTCCAGTTGCGCTACCTCGCCAAGGGCAGTGTGGGTGCGGAAGGCCTGCTGGCTTTCGATTCGGGTCCCGGCAGTCCGGCGCTCCTGGTGCCCGGCCCCAACCAAATCGGAGATTTTGTGGGGGTGAGTGGCTCCGTCCAAATCGGACCGCCGCCCACCGGGCTCCGCGCCAGCCCCTGTCTTCCCCAATTTACCTGTACCAACCCCTCCGTCCTACTCGACCCCGCCATCAGCGGTGGTGCGCCGCCCTACCTGTTCCAGTGGACCGATGGCAACGGCCAAGTACTGGGCAACCAAGCCCAACTCCTCCTCACCACGGCGGGGCATTACCGACTGCTGGTCCGCGACCAAAACCAACGGCAGCTCCAACTGACCTTTTTCCTACCCCGCGTTCGCACCGACCTGGCCATCGACTGGAGCTACCGCTGCCCCAGCCCGGACTCGAGCCATATCCGGGCCACGCTGCGCCAGCCCCCGACCGCGGAATACACCTTCCGGTGGAGCAATGGCCAAGTACAACGCGATTCCTTTGGTGCGCACCTCACCGACCAATCGCCCCAACTCTTCGGGGTAACGGTGAGCGACGACAACCAGTGCCAACAGGCCTTTGGCCCCCTCCTCGTCGACTGTGGCCTGAGCCCCATTCAGGATCGGGCCAGCTTTCGGATGGCCACTTTTCGCAGCGACCCAA
>CALCCH010000451.1 GCA_937899855.1 uncultured Saprospirales bacterium
GAAGTGTATCGGCTCCATCGAGGACTTGCGTCGGGAAATCGAGCTGGCCAACGAACGGCTGGGACTCCAGCAGGAAGTGCCGCCGGATCTGCACCGCCCCTTTATCGATCAGATCGTTTTGGTGGGGGAAAATGGGGAAGAACTGCGTCGCGAGCTGGACCTCATCGACGTGTGGTTCGACAGTGGGTCCATGCCTTATGCTCAGTGGCATTACCCCTTCGAGAATCAGGAAAAATTTGCCCAAAACTATCCCGCCGATTTTATCGCCGAGGGCGTCGACCAGACGCGGGGTTGGTTCTACACCCTCCACGCCATCGCCTCGATGGCTTTCGATAGCGTGGCCTTCAAGAACGTCGTCTCCAACGGCCTGGTACAAGCCAAGGACGGTCGCAAGATGTCGAAGCGGCTGGGCAATGCCGTGGAGCCCTTTGAGACGCTGGCCCAGTACGGCGCTGATGCTACCCGCTGGTACATGATTTCCAACGCGCCTCCCTGGGACAACCTGCGCTT
This sequence comes from uncultured Saprospirales bacterium, assembly GCA_937899855.1. Taxonomy (GTDB): domain Bacteria; phylum Bacteroidota; class Bacteroidia; order Chitinophagales; family Saprospiraceae; genus CALLVY01. The sequence goes on from CALCCH010000451.1 coordinate 511, forward strand.
TAACCTCGACGGCATCGACGAGGTGCGGCGCAAATTTTTCGGGACGCTCTACAATACCTATTCCTTCTTTGCACTCTACGCCAACATCGACGGCTTTGCCTACCGCGAAGCCGAGGTACCGCTGGCCGAACGACAGGAAATCGATCGCTGGATCATTTCCCTGCTCCACTCCCTGGCCAAGGAAGTCCGGGCGGATTACGCCGACTACGAAGCAACCAACGCCACTCGAAAAATTCAAAACTTCGTCGATGCGCACCTCAGCAATTGGTACGTCCGACTTTGTCGGCGGCGCTTTTGGAAGGGAGAGTATTCGGCCGATAAGGTCGCAGCCTACCAAACCCTCTACCAGTGTTTGAGCGCCCTGAGCAAAATGATGGCTCCGGTGGCACCCTTCTTTGCCGACTGGCTGTACCGCAATCTGAACGAAGCGACCCAGCACGAAGCACACGAGTCGGTCCACCTGGCGCTGTTCCCCACCGTCGACGAGGCCGCCATTGATCGGGCCTTGGAAGAGCGAATGGATTACGCCCAACGGATTTCCTCACTGGTGTTATCGCTGCGGAAAAAGGACAACGTCCGGGTGCGTCAGCCCCTCCAAAAGATTCTCCTGCCCGTGCTCGACAATGCTTTCCAGCAGCAGGTAGAGGGTGTCAAGGATTTGATCCTGGCCGAGGTCAACGTCAAGGAAATTGAATACATCACCGATACCGCCGGTTTGATCGTCAAAAAGGCCAAGGCCAATTTTAAGACCCTGGGACGCAAGCTCGGCAAGCACATGAAGGCCGCCGCCGCGCAGATTGCCCAACTGAGCAATGAGGAGATCAATGGGATTGAGCGGACGGGTCGTTTTGAGCTCCGCATCGAGGAGCAGGTGTACGAGTTGCTTCCCGAAGATTTGATGGTCTCTTCGGAAGACATCCCCGGTTGGCAGGTGGCCTCGGATGGCCCCTTGACGGTGGCGCTCGATGTATCGCTCAACGAACGGCTGGTGGCCGAGGGGATGGCCCGCGAATTGGTCAACCGCATCCAAAACCTCCGCAAGGCCAAGGATTTTAACGTGACGGATCAGATCGTCGTCAAAATCGAGCAGCACGAAGCCATCACGGCGGCCGTAGAATGGTTCGGGGAGTACGTCAAAAACGAAACCTTGGCGGTACGGCTGGACTTGGTGGAGCGGCTAGAGGATGGAGAAAGTATCGACCTCCTGGAGGGAATCAGTATGAAGATCAAGATCGAACGCGCCTAGTATGAAGACCATCACCGTCGCCCGGAATCACGGCGTATACCAGACGCTCTTGCTGTTGGGGCCCATTGCCTTATTTTTTGGATTGCGCAATAGCTGGCGGCTTTTACAGGCCGATGTGGTCGACTGGCCCTGGCTGATGATTTGGGGAGGCTTGGCGGGCTTGAGTGCCTACCTGATCGTGTTTTGCGTACAGCGGGTCCGCGTCCGAACACCAGCCCTACAGCTCAGCCGAGCGGGAATTGAGGACAACATTAGCATGGCCAAGCCGGGACTCATTCCCTGGCGCAACATCAAGGGCAGTGCCCTGGTGCCTTACACCGGTACTGAGCACCTGGTCATTTACCTCAAAGATGCCGAACCCATCATCGAGTCTTTGGGCTTTTTGCAACAGAAAATGGCCCGCCAGATGGTCGAAGACGTCGATACCCCCATCGTGATCAATCCCCGTTTGATTCGCTACCGCGCAGCGGCCCTGCGGGACCTGATCAACCAAAAATGTGGGCGCAAATCTTAAAACTATCATAAAACCCACGGTTTACCCACGCGCTGGCAGCCCTATTTTCGTTACACATAGCAGAATATTGATTTACCAACTCACTAACCTTCAAGATATGACACCTAAAAGCATTTTCCTCGCTGCCTTTTTCCTTTGCGCCGCCTTTGGAATCAGTTTGGCCCAATCGCCGGTAGGCACCTGGAAAACCATCGACGATGAAACGGGCGAGGCCAAGTCGCACGTCGAAATTTACGAACAGGATGGCAAGATGTACGGCAAAGTCGTCAAATTTCTACGCGCCAGTGCCGACCCCGACGCGGTGTGCAGCGACTGTAAAGGCGCTAAAAAGAACCAAAAAATCATGGGGATGGTCATTGTCGAAGCCCTGGAGCCTTACAAGGATTACTGGCAGGACGGGACGATCCTGGATCCCGAAACGGGGAAGGAAGACGGTTGTAGCATTTGGTTTGCCCAGGAGGGAAATAGCGACGAATTGAGCGTCCGGGGCAAACACTGGACGGGCTTATACCGCACCCAAACTTGGTATCGGGTGCAGTAAGTTTGGGGTGCCACAAAAAAAAATTGGCCCGGGCAATATTTGCCTGGGCTTTTTAGTTTTATAGGTGAATTTTTTGATACAGACAACTTATTTATCTTAAAAAAGCGCCTATATGCAGCAAAAGTTTACACCTAACGATCTCATCCGGTTCCTATACCAAGAAACGTCGGTGGCTGATACTATGGGTATTGCCGAAGCTTTGTTGGAAGACCGTGCCCTGTACGAGGAATACGAATCCTTAAAAGGCAGTTTTGCACAACTTCCAAAGGCCAAATTTAGCCCTTCTCACGCCACGATTCAGAACATTCTACGCTACAGCGAAAACAGTGCGGTAGAAACGCACGGTTGAGCCGAGAATCGGACGATCTAAAAAAAATTTCCTTGTCAGGGCCCTTCCCGAAAGTATTCGGGAGGGGCTTTTTTAGTAGCCCTCGCCACTTTTTCAAAAAACATAAATAATTTGTTCAAAAATTTTGTTTTCATAAACAAAAAGTTTAGTTTTGTGATCGATCAAACATTTTTGTATTCATTTCCTAAACATCAAAATAATGTCGAAAGAGAAAGACGCTAAACTAAAAGCACTACAACTTACCGTTGACCGTCTGGAAAAGACGTACGGCAAGGGTATTGTCATGAAGTTGGGCGATAAGCAAGTAGTAGAAGCGGAGACCATCCCCACGGGTTCGCTGAGCTTGGACCTGGCGCTGGGGATCAACGGTTTTCCCAAGGGTCGGATCGTCGAAATCTACGGACCGGAATCCTCGGGTAAGACGACACTTGCCATCCACGCCATCGCCGAATGCCAGAAAAAGGGCGGTATCGCCGCCTTTATCGACGCCGAGCACGCCTTCGATCGCTTCTACGCTGAACACCTCGGTGTGGACACCGAGAACCTGCTGATTTCTCAACCCGACAATGGGGAACAAGCCCTGGAGATTACCGAAAACCTGATCCGTTCGGGCGCCATCGACATGGTCGTGATCGACTCCGTAGCGGCCCTCGTACCCCGTAGTGAAATCGAAGGGGAGATGGGAGATTCCAAGATGGGCCTCCAAGCGCGCTTGATGTCCCAGGCCATGCGTAAGTTGACGGGAATCATCGGATCTACCAAATGCTGCTGTGTCTTCATCAACCAGTTGCGGGAAAAAATTGGGGTGATGTTTGGTAATCCCGAGACGACGACGGGTGGTAATGCCCTCAAATTCTACGCTTCGATGCGTTTGGATATCCGCAAGACGGGTTCGGCCATCAAGAATAAAGATGGTGACGTGGTGGGTAATCACGTCAAAGTCAAAGTGGTTAAAAACAAGTTGGCTCCCCCGTTCCGAATCGCTACTTTCGACATCATGTACGGCGAAGGCATCTCCAAGTCTGGTGAGATCGTCGATATGGGAGTAGACCAGGACATCATTGGTAAGAGTGGGGCTTGGTATAGCTACGGTGGTACCAAAATCGCGCAGGGTCGTGAAGGGGCCAAGCAGTTCTTTATCGACAACCCCGAAGTGGCCATCGAAGTGGAACAGAAGATCAAGGATGCTGTAACGGGCAAAGATGAGGAGGAAGAAGCGGACGATGCTACCAAGGAAGTGGCCAAGGCCGCAGCCACTAGCTCCAATGGCAAGTCTAAAAAATAGGCTGGCCTCCAAGCCACAACCCGCCATCAGTTTGACTGTAAATTAAGATTTCTATCATAGTCCTTTGAAAAGGCCATCTCTCAGAGGTGGCCTTTTTCTTTGGGTGAGCTAGCTGAACAGCTAGTAGGTAGCTGATTGGTACTTGTGGGGCTAGTTCTTGATCAACTGATCATAGACCTCGTTAAGGACCTCGTTAAGGACCTAGCTACCCGTCCACTCGAACGTATTGATGAGGTGCATCAGGTCGGTCTTGACGAAGTCCAATACGGGGGCTAGGGAGTCGGGACGGGCCTGGGTATTGAAATAGAGGGATGCACGTAGGAAATGCTGGTCATCCACATCGGTGAGGTAAAACTGGAAGGGGGAGGCCACGGGACCTTCAATGTTGAACACAAAACCCCGTACGCCATTGGGCTTCTCGATGGGGAGCTCATCGATGTAGTTGGCTTTGATATTGTGCTTGTTGGCCAGGGAAAAGGCATCGTTGCGGAGCTTTTCAAAATTCTCCCCTACCGGATGATAGCTACAGTGCAGACGGGCATCAAAGGCCGGAATCCGCAAATCGAACCAACAGGGATCGACGGGGCTTTCACCAAAAAAACTGGTGTCCTGTTCGACCAGAGCGTAGCTGGGATATTCAAATTTAAACCGACAGAAGTTGGGATCAAAACTTTGGTAGACGCGCTCCGGATACTCAATCTTGGGAAAGGCCCGGGGTTTGGGTACAATGGGTGCCTCCTCCGTACAGGCGACCAAAGAGGAAAGAAAGAGGGCCAACAAAAGAAATCGCATCGTGGACATGGAGATAAATTTGATCTGGCTATTTAACGCTCGTTTTCTGTTCGGATTGCTGGGCCTTGTACTTTCCACCGGGTAGGGTAATCTGTACTTGCTCGATTCGCCGACGGTTGACCGCAATGCTGCGCAGTCGGTACTGGTTGTACGTCACCTCTACCCCCTTGGTCGGGATCTGCCCCAACATTTCCAGTACCAAACCCGCCACCGAGTCCGCATCCCCCTTGACCTCATCAAAGGTCGTCGTATCCGTTCCCACAATCCGACAAACGTCGTTGAGCAAGGTCTTGCCTTCAAAGACGTAGTTGTAGTCGTCGATCCGTTCAAAGTCGACATCCGCCGCGGGATCAAACTCATCACGAATCTCCCCGATCACCTCCTCCATAATATCTTCCAGGGTGACGATGCCCGAGCTGCCCCCGTATTCGTCCACTACGATGGCCATATGCATCCGCTCTTGCTGAAATTCACCCAACAAATCATCAATTTTCTTGGATTCGGGAGCGTACATCACATTGGTTCGGATCAGGGCTTGCCACTCAAAATCGTCGGGCTTTTCCAGGTGGGACAGCAAGTCTTTGGCGTACAAAATTCCAGACACGAGATCAAAATCCTCGTCGTAAACGGGAATCCGAGAGTAGCCCGATTCGCGTACGATTTGCAGCAGTTCCTTGAAGGACAGTCGAAAGTCTACCGCCACCACATCTACCCGGGCCCGCATAATTTGCTTGGCCGATATTTCTCCAAATTTGACGATGCTCTTGAGAATGTCGATGTCTTCCGGGGCATTGCGATCGCCCCGAACCGTCAGCTCGATGGCCTGGTCGATGTCTTCCCGGCTGGTCGTACTACCGTTGGTGCGGTGCTTGCTCAAGCGCTTTTCAATCGCGTTGGTCCCCCGTACGAGTAGCCCACTCAGCGGCCGAAAAATTCGCACCAAAAACATCAGGACTCCCGACATGGTTTTGGCCAACTGGACGTTGTTAATCTTGGCGTAAACCTTGGGAGCCACCTCCCCAAAAAGGACCAGTAAAAAGGTCACCCCCGCCACGGTAATGGTCCAATCGATAGCCGCTGCCAATTGGGGAACCGTCAGCCAGGCTTCCCACCAAAACCCCGTCAGTAAGGCACTGGCCCATTGCTCACAGCGCTCGGGCCCCAGCAAATAGCCGAGGATAAAGTTAGAGAGCAGCACGATGGCAATGTTGATAAAATTATTGCTGATGAGTATGGTGGCGAGCAGCGTTCGCGGCATCTCTCGCAGTTCGAGGATGCGTTGGGCCGTGGGAGAATTTTCTTGCTCTAATTTGTTTAAGTCGTTGGGAGTTAGGGAGAAGTAAGCGACCTCCGAGCTGGAGACAAAGGCCGAACTCGCCAGTAGGAGCAGCATGAATATCAGGGCAAGCCAAAATCCGACGGGGGGTAGGACCAAAAGCGGTACAAAAAACAACAGGCTTGAATAAAGGGCTTGATTACCCGGCTCCGATTCCAATGCTTGAGGATATTGTTGATAAAATGACGCTGATTTAGAAGGGCAAATCATCCTCCACCGCAGGCAAATCGCTCGTCGTGGTAGCTTGTACGGCAGGGGGAGTACTAGGGTTGCCTTCACTGGTGGAAGGGCTTGCCATCGGTCCGGTCATTCCCGCATTATTTCCCTCGGCGAGCTCCCGGCGGTTGAGCAGTCGGAAGTAATTGCCCAATACCTCAGTGGTTTTCCGGGGATTGCCATCCTTGTCTTCCCACTTGCGGTGGGTCAGCTTGCCCTCCAGGTATACCATAGCCCCCTTCTTTAGGCTTTGCTCGGCGCGCTCGGCCAGGCTACGCCACACCACCACATCGTGCCATTCGGTCTGACTTTGCCAGTTGCCGCTTTTGTCTTTATAGTTTTCATTGGTGGCAATCGAGAACTTGGCGACCATCGCGCCACTTTCCAAATGACGAATTTCCGGGTCCCTGCCCAGATTGCCAATCAAGGTGACTTTATTGACCATTTAATGTTTAGTTTTGTGGATTTGACCCGTTTAGACCATCTTTAAATATAAAGATTTATCCTGTAAATACCTATCAATCACTTTTGGAAATGCGAATTTAGCCAAGTTTTCTCGGGAGACCATAAGGTGGGAAGTATTATTCGTCAGCTGCTGTTGAGAAACCGCAATTTCCCAAAAAACCGCAATGATTGTCTGGTGGGTCAGTTGCTGTTTGAAGGGGCGGGAAGCGCCCACCAAGCGAGGTTGTTGACCCCGAGCGAGGTCCCGATACAGGGCTGTTTGTCGCAATTCCTCTGCCGTCAGTACCCCCTGGGCCTCCACCAGGGGAAACTCGTACAGGTGCTGCCAGATGTCCTTCTGCTGGCGCTTTTGTAGCAGTAAGCCTTCCTTCGCCTCCCAGATCAGATAGTGAAAATAGCGTTTCCGTTTGACCAGTTTTTTGCTCTTTACCGGGTAGGCCCCGGGCTTGTCCTCCAACGCAGCCACGCACTGCTCCCGAAAGGTACAGCGGGGACAGTCGGGTTTTTTGGGGGTACACTGGGTAGCACCAAAGTCGATGATGGCCTGATTGTAAATACCGGCCTGACCGGGGTCGAGTAGCTCGCTGGCGAGTTGGGCAAATTGCTTTTTACCACTCGTGCTATCGATGGGGGTGGCAATGCCAAAGTAGCGGGAAAGCACCCGGTACACGTTGCCATCGACGGCGGCGTGGGGCAGATCGTAGGCAAAGGAAGCAATGGCGGCGGCCGTATAAGGACCCACCCCCTTTAAGGCGAGGATGTCCTCGTAGGTCTCGGGAAAGCGCCCCCCCAACTCCTCGGCAATGTACTTGGCGGTAAAGTGTAGGTTGCGGGCCCGCGAATAGTAGCCCAGTCCTTCCCAAAGCTTCATGACCTCATCCTCGGGAGCCTCAGCCAGGTGTACCACCGTGGGGTAATGATCACGGAAGCGCTCGAAATAGGGCCAGCCCTGTTCCACCCGGGTCTGTTGGAGAATGATCTCCGACAACCAGATCAAATAGGGATCTCGCTCCCCCTTCCACGGCATGGGGCGGTGACTCTGGGCGTACCATTCGAGCAGGAGCGGTGTAAAAAGAGACTTATTGTCGACCATGATGCGGCAAAAATAAAAAGCGGCGGCAAATAAATTTGCCACCACTTTATTTATTTTACAATGGATACCGAGCAACACCGCGTGATGATGATGTCGCCCATCCACCAAATTTCTTGTAGGACCGACGCGCTAACGCGCCGTAGCCTCACGGAATCCCTGGTAAAAGTTTTCCACGTTCCGCTTCAGCTCCTTCCGCGCAAAAAAGATGCGGCTCTTAACCGTACCCAGGGGCAGCTCCAGGTGATCGGCAATCTCCTGATACTTAAATCCCTGGTAGTGCATGAGGAAGGGAACGCGCATGGTTTCCTCCAGATTATTGATCATCTTCGTCAACTCATCCATCATAATGTTGGAATCCGCCTCGTTGGCAATCACCGTCGACCCCGAATTGATGTAAAACATGTTATCGGTCGAATCCATGATGGTATTGGCCTTTACCTTTTTGCGGTAGTTGTTGATAAAGATGTTTTTCATAATGGTGAACAGCCAAGCCTTGAAGTTGGTGCCCGGGCGAAATTTCTCACGATTGGTCATCGCGCGAAAGGCAGTCTCTTGAAACAAATCCTTGGCGTCTTCTCCATTCTTAGTCAGCTTGAATGCAAAGGAATGCAGCATCGCAGACAACTGATCAAACCGGCTTTCAAATTCTATTGTTGACATGATATAGTGTTTTAAATCGTCTTCTTATTATGGGTTTGCATGTTTAAACACAAGATAAGGAATACTTAAACAAGTTACAACATCTATACCAGTTCGAAAGGTCAGAATGGCGTCAAAGGTCTAATTAGATGTTCCAACACTAATACTAATCATCTCATTATCAGCACTTTAATAAAAAGTCTTAAAGTTTTCTTAATTTTTTTATTTTCAAAAAAAAATGAAAGTTGTTGAAGTTTGGTCAGCACTGTGCCCGTCGGACCAGCACTCCAGCAACCACCGCAAAGACCAGATTGGGAATCCAGACTCCCAGCATGGGAGGCAAGCTATCATTGGTGGAAAAGGTGGTGGAAAACTTGGAGAGGAAAATAAAAAGCCCCCCCAGCAGAATGCCGGTAGCCAAGTGGAGGCCCATTCCGCCCCGTACCTTGCGCGAGGCGAGGGCCAGGCCGATAATGGTGAGGATGAGGATGGTAAAAGGTTCGGCCGTTCGCCGCTGCATCTCCACTTCGTAAATCCGGGTATTGGCCACTCCCCGATTGCGTTCGCTCCGTACGAAAGCCCGCAGCTCCGGGGTAATCATCATTTCCTTTTGGTTGAGGTAACGCGTAAAATCTTCCGGCCGGAGCCGCAGCAGGGTATCCAGGTATTCCCCCCGCCCGAGCACCAAGCTTTCCTCCATCCCCGCAAAACGGTGAATCTCGTAATCCTGCAATCGCCAACGCCCCGTAGCCTCCTGCCAGTCGGCCTTCCTGGCCCTCAGAATTTCCCGCAATTCATTTCCCACGATTCGCTCCAGCTGAAAATCGCGGGCGCTGCTGTCCCGGCGGAGGTACTGCCGGATGTAGACCTTTTGACCGGGCTGTAAAAAAAGGTGGATGTCCTTGGTCTTTCCCTTATCGTTGTGCTTCCAGACGTAGCGGTGCTCAAAGTCCAGCCGCGTTTTGTTGCTGAGGGGGATGAGGTAATGGTTGGCCCAGAGGTGGAAGCCGGTAATCAGACTGGCGGCGAGCAAGTAGGGATAAAGCAAGCGGCGAAAGCTCATCCCGGCATTGAACAGGGCGATGATTTCCGAGATGTTGGCCAGGCGGGCGGTGAAGAAAATGACCGCAATCAGGGCGTAGAGGGGCAACAACAACCCGTTGATCATGAGTACGAAGTGAATTTCGTAGTCCCAGATAATTTCGCGAAGGGTCACCGCTTCTTCGATAAAATCTTCCACCTTGGAACTGAAATCAATCACGACGGCAATCAGGCTGAAGATGAGTACCGTAAACAAAAAGGTCGACCAATATTTAAAGATGAGGTAACGGTCAATTGTTCGCAACATGGGTCTAGCTTTGGCTTTCCCTGGAAAGCGCACAAGCTAAAGAGTCTCCTACTTTTGCGCCCGTTGTACGAGTACGAAAGCAACTCCTGCGAAGATAAAGTTGGGAATCCAGACCCCGAGGGCGGCGGGTAAATTGTCGTTGGTGGAAAAAGTGATCGAAAACTTGGAGAGGAAAATAAAGATGCCCCCCAGAGCAATGCCCATGCCCGGATGATGGCCAATAACACCCGCCAATTTAACCACAGCAAAGGCCACCCCAATGATGGTGAGGATGAGGATGGTAAAGGGCTCGGCCGTTCGTCGTTGCATCTCCACCTCGTAGATCTTGGTATTGCCCACCCCCCGATCACGTTCGCGCCGAACAAAGGACATCATCTCCGGTGTGGCCATCATCTCTTTTTGGTTCAGGTAGCGCGTAAAATCCTCCGGCAAGAGATTGATGAGGGTATCCAGGGTGGCTCCCCGCTCGCCGACAACCAAGGTCTCCTCCAGACCGTCGAAGGTATGGATTTCGTAGTCTTGTAAGCGCCACTTCCCCGTCTGGTGTTGCCAGCTCGCCCGATCGGCCTTGAGCAGGTCCGTGATCTGGTTATCCACAATTTTTTCCATCTGGAAATTATTGGCCGTGGTATCGCGGCGACGGTAGTACTTGATAAAAATTTTGGTCTGGGGATCGAGGAAAAGGTGAACATTGTGGGTCTGTCCCTTATCATTGTGGCGCCAAATGTAGGTGTGCTCAAAGTCGAGACGGACCTTGTTGCCCCGGGGAATGATGAGGTGGTTACCGATCAGGTGAATGATGGTGATGCCAACTGCCGTGATGAGATAGGGACGCAGCAGGCGACGAAAACTCACCCCAGCATTGAGGATGGAAATGATCTCGGAGTTGTTGGCCATGCGGGAGGTAAAGAAAATAACCGCAATCAGGGCGTACAAAGGCAGGAGCAAGCCATCGATCATCAACATAAAGTTGATTTGATAGTCAAAAATCACCTGCCATACGGTAACGTCTTCCTCGATAAAGTCCTCCACCTTTTCGCTAAAGTCGATAATCGCAGCAATCAGGGTAAAGATGAGTACCGTAAACAAAAAGGTCGAGACGTATTTGCCGATGATGTAGCGGTCTAATATACTGACCAAGACCCGTTCAACTAAGAGGCGGCGCTGTACTTTAGCCACCATTTCCGTTTTCCAGCTGGCAAAATCTCCGGCTATGATGTGACGGCGAGCCTCGCCAACCAGCCACAAGAAGAAACTGAGGTTTTGTAGACTTGCAATCTGGGCCCCCAGCATTTCACCGCTGTGAATCAAATGCCGCAGGTAGGCACGCGAGTAAAACCGACTGGCCGCGCTCGGGCTCTGGGCGTCGATGGGGTCGAAATCACTTTTCCACTTGGCGTTTCTAAAGTTCATCGTTCCCTCCGAGGTATACACCACCCCGTGACGAGCGTTGCGCGTGGGCAAGACACAGTCAAACATGTCGACCCCCAGGGCAATACATTCCAGCAAATTGGCCGGTGTGCCTACTCCCATCAAATAACGCGGTTTGTCCGCGGGTAGTATCCCACACACCAACTCGGTCATGGCGTACATCTCCTCCGCCGGCTCTCCGACCGATAGGCCCCCAATGGCATTGCCCTCCCGTTCGAAACCCGCAATGACTTCCGCCGATTGGACCCGTAGATCATGGTAGGTACTGCCCTGTACGATGGGAAAAAGCGTTTGCTGGTAACCGTATTTGCCCTCCGTCTCGTCAAAGCGGCGACAGCAACGCTCCAACCAACGGTGCGTCATCTCCATCGAGGATTTGGCGTAGCGATAATCACAGGGGTAGGGCGTGCATTCGTCAAAGGCCATGATGATATCGGCCCCGATCGTTCGTTGGATGTCGATGGCGACCTCGGGACTGAAAAAGTGCTTAGAGCCGTCGATGTGGGAGCGAAAGGTCACGCCCTCCTCTACAATCTTACGCGTACCGCTGAGCGAGTACACCTGGTAGCCTCCACTATCCGTGAGTAGGGGTCTTTGCCAGCCATTAAAACCATGGAGTCCACCCGCCGCCTCGATGATCTCCAGGCCCGGACGGAGGTACAGGTGATAGGTATTGCCCAGGATGATCTGCGCTTTGATTTGCTCCTCCAGTTCGTGTTGGTGGATGCCCTTTACCGTACCGGCCGTACCCACCGGCATAAAGATCGGGGTCTCAATGGGGCCGTGATCGGTTTGGATCCGCCCCGCCCGAGCGGAAGAACCCGGGTCGCGATGTTCGACGCTGAATTGCATGGGTGCAAAATTACATTATTTCTCAACCAATCAAGCGATTGCTGTCCAATTTGAGTAGGACGCCAATGAGTAGAGAAAAGCCCAGAATGGAAGACCCCCCGTAGCTGATAAAGGGCAGGGGAATCCCGATGATCGGGACCAGCCCCATGGTCATCCCGATGTTGATAAAGATGTGGACAAAGAGAATTCCCGCTACCCCGTAGGCGTAAAATCGGGAAAAATCGGAGCGCTGCCGCTCGGCGAGGGTGATGATGCGCATCAACAGCAAAAAGAACAGCCCAATAATGCCCACCGTACCGATAAAGCCCTGCTCCTCACCAATGGTACAAAAGATAAAGTCGGTCGACTGCTCGGGGACGTAGTTGAGCTTGGGCATCGTTCCCCCCAGAAAACCTTTCCCCTCCAAACCACCCGAACCGATGGTCATTTTTGATTGCAAGACGTTGTACAGGGCACCCTGCGGATCACACAGCGAAGGTCGTAGCCAAACGTTGATCCGATCCTGTTGGTGCCGTTCGAGGATGTTGTTGAACGCGTAATTGGCCGAAAAGGACAGGGCCGAACCAATCAGTACCAGCGATAGCAATTGGGCGACCAGTTGTCTTTTGCGTTGGTTGTACTGAAGGTAGGCTAGCACCAAGAGGGCCAGAGTATTCAAAGCAAGAACGGTGTAAACTTGCCCCAGCGAAGCCGCAACTACACAGACCGCCACCCAAGCCAGCAGACCCAGCAGCCAGGAGGGTTTGCGATCCTTAAAATTGTAGACCAGTACGAAAAGGATCATGACGATCAATCCCAGGGTAATGATGCTGGGATCGTACACGAGCGCGAGCACGAGCAAGATGGCCGTCACAAAACCAAAAAGGTAGAGGCTCGCCGACAGGCCCGCGCGGTACAGGACGATGAGGAAGGAGGTAAAGACCATGGCCGAGCCCGCATCCGGTTGCAAAAGAATCAGGACGATGGGAAGCCCCATCAATCCCAACACGCTCAGGGCCGAGCGCCAGTCGCGCAAGCTGGTATTGTAGCGGCTCAAAAAGGCCGCGATGGCAATGGCCGTGGCAAATTTGGCAAATTCGGAGGGCTGGTAGGTAAAGCCCCCCAAGCGGTACCAGGACGTGGCCCCCTTGATGGTGGCACCGAGAAAAATAACCCCCAGCAGTTGGAGGAGGGCGAAGGCGTAGATGGGGTAGGCGAAGGTTCGCCAGAACTTCCAGTCGATGATGGAGGTAAACAGCAGTACGCCAAAGGAGAGACCAATGAAAAACAGTTGTTTGCCGTGGTTGGTACTGAGGTTGAAGATGCCCTGGCTACTGTCCTCATCGTAACCGACGGAGTAGATCATCAACCAACCGACGGTGATCAAGCTGATGTATAGGGAAAAGGTAAACCAATCTACATTGCGGAGAAAGTCATTCCTTCTGCTCATAGACCGACGATCTCGCGCAGGGAGATATTGGAATCTTTAGCGGGGAAGGCACTGGGATAGTCCTGCTTGAGGCGGTAGAGCAGGCGCATGGCTTCGAGTTTGGTGGAAAAAGCACCGGCGCGCAGGCGGTAGTAGGGTTTGGAGTGCGTCCAGTCGACGGGGATACCCGGGTTTTCGCGTAGAAAATCCTGTTTGGCGTCTTCCACCTTGCGGCGGTCCGAAGTGGAGAAAATCTGGACGCGCCAGCCCGGGACGAAGGTATTGGACTTGTTGCTTTGAATGTGGCGATCGAGCATACGGCTGATGGCATCTTCTTCGTTTACCACCACGTTTTGTGCGGCCCCCCAGGAGAAGGCTCCCAAAGCAAACAAACCGATCAAAGCAATTCTTTTCATCATGTCATTTTCATTTTTCTACAATGGGCGTACCGCTGATGGCCACCCCGGCCGAGGTTCCGATCCGATCGGCCCCCGCCTCGATCAAAGCCCGTGCGGACTCCGCCGTGCGAATACCTCCCGAAGCCTTGATTTTAATCTCCTTCGGCAGGTTGGCGCGCAGCAGGCGAACCTGCTCTGGCGAGGTGCCTTCGTGGTGGCCCGTGGAGGTTTTGACAAAATCGACGCCAACCTCCCGGCAAATCGTACAAATCTTGATGATCTCCGCTTCGGTGAGTAGGGTCGCCTCCACGATAAGTTTTACTTTTTTTCCCTTGAGGTGAACCGCAATCGTCACACCGTCGATGTCGTTGCGAACGTGGGCCCAATCTCCATTTTTGACCGCCGCGATATTGGCGACGATGTCCAACTCGTCCGCTCCCTCGTCAATCGCTCGCTTGATCTCCTCCACCTTGGCGGGGATGGCGGCGTAACCCATCGGGAAACCCACTACCGTAGCAATTTTAACGGGACTGTCCTCCAATTCACGGGCCGCTAGGCGAACGTAGTATGGGGGAATGCAAATGGCGTAGAAACCAAAGTGTTTAGCCTCATCACAAATGCGCTTAATATCTTCACTGGTACAGCCAGGGGATAAGATCGTGTGATCGATGTATTTCGATAATTCCATTATTTTCCCGTTTTCAGGTCGTGATTCCCTCTGTGTTTTCCGATACGCAATTTATTATAAAATTCCGAGTTCGTCGGTCTCACCCCGTGATTTTTTACCGGCTTTCCCAAAGAATACTGCCCACTACCAGCACCGAAATTTAGCGCCAGCTCCCGATCGACTTCCGAGAAATTTGGCTTTCCGATGCCCGCAGTGGGCAGTAGAGCACCCGACTAGAAATCAGGATCTAGCCGTGACAGTGCTTGTATTTCTTACCACTTCCGCAAGGGCAGGGATCGTTGCGCCCTACTTTTTTCTCCTTGCGAACCACCGTCTCCGGCTTGGCACGACGCTGGCTGACGCCTTCCGCCGCCCGCCGTCGCGCCTGGTCCTCATCGCGGCTGGTTCGAACCCGACTGAGGTCCGTCTTTTGTACGCGTGCCTCCCGCAAATTGCGGTCCTGAGGGAACACCAGACCTCCCTTGGCCAGGTAGGAAGTGACCTGCTCGTTGATCTTGTAAATCAATTGCTCAAACAACTCGTAAGCCTCCATTTTGTACACCACCAAGGGATCCTTTTGCTCAAAAGAGGCCGCCTGAACCGATTCTTTGAGTTCGTCCATCGAACGGAGGTGTTCCTTCCACTCGTCGTCGATGACCGCCAGGGCTACCGCCTTTTCGATATCCCGCATGATGGAGGCCCCTTTGGTGGTGACTCCTTCCTCCAGATCGGCCGCGATGGGGAGCGGAGCGGAGCGCCCGTCGGTAAAGGGAATGGCCATCCGCGTGTACTGGTGCCCCTGATTTTCGAAAACATCCACGAAGCTGGGCAGCAAAATCTCAGCAATCTTGGCGGATTTGCGCTGGTAGAATTCGTTGAACTGCTCCTGGAATTGATCCACAATGTCAATCTCCGCACCTTCGTTGAATTCGGCCTCCCCAATTTTGGGATCCATACCGATCAAGCGGAAAGCGTCCTGACGGAAGCTCTGGTAATCCCCCGAGGCCTTGTGTTGATAAACCAGGCTTTCGGTCAATCCGGTAAACATGGTGTGTAAATCCACGGACAAACGCTCGCCCGACAGGGCATTGCTGCGCTTCTTGTAGATCGCCTCCCGCTGGATGTTCATGACATCATCGTATTCGAGGAGCCGCTTACGGATACCAAAGTTGTTTTCCTCCACCTTCTTCTGGGCCCGCTCGATCGACTTGGTGACCATCGAGTGCTGAATCACCTCGCCATCCTGGTGTCCCATCCGGTCCATCAATTTGGCGATGCGCTCCGACTGGAACAAACGCATGAGGTTGTCCTCAAGTGATACGTAAAACTGAGAACTACCGGGATCTCCTTGACGACCGGAACGACCGCGCAACTGGCGGTCAACCCGCCGCGAATCGTGCCGTTCCGTGCCGATAATGGCCAGACCACCCGCCGACTTTACGCCTTCGCCGAGTTTGATGTCCGTACCCCGACCCGCCATGTTGGTCGCTAGGGTTACCTTACCAGGCTTACCCGCCTCGGCTACTACCTCCGCTTCGCGTTGGTGCTGCTTGGCGTTCAGTACGTTGTGATCGATGCCCCGCATTTTGAGCATCCGACTCAATTTTTCCGAAATGTCGACCGAGGTGGTACCCACCAATACGGGCCGACCGGCCTTACTCAGTTGGACGACCTCGTCGATGACTGCATTGTATTTCTCCCGCGAGGTCTTGAATACCATGTCATCGTCGTCGGCCCGAGCAATGGGGCGGTTGGTGGGAATGACGACGACGTCCAGTTTATAAATTTCCCAGAATTCGCTAGCTTCCGTCTCAGCCGTACCGGTCATCCCGGCCAGTTTGTGGTACATCCGGAAGTAGTTCTGCAGGGTCACCGTGGCGTAGGTTTGGGTGATGTCCCCAACCTTTACGTTTTCTTTGGCTTCCAGGGCCTGGTGCAAGCCATCCGAATAGCGCCGACCTTCCATCATCCGACCGGTCTGCTCGTCCACGATTTTGACCTGGCCATCCATTACGACGTATTCTTCGTCCTTTTCGAAAAGCGTGTAGGCCTTGAGCAGTTGATTGATGGAGTGTAAGCGCTTGGACTTGACGGAAAAGTCCTGGACCAGTTTTTCTTTGGCTTCGCCCTTGTCCTTATCCTCCAATTCTTCGTTGGCCTCGATCTCCATCATGGCGGTCGTAATATCGGGCATGATGAAGAAATTGGGATCGTCGCCACCGCGAGCCAGGAATTCGGCACCTTTTTCCGTCAGGTCAACGGCACGGGTTTTTTCTTCGATGGTAAAGAGCAGGGGCTCGTCGACGAGGTGCATGTTTTTGGATTGCTCCTGCATGTAGAAGTTTTCGGCCTTTTGCAGGGAGACCTTGACCCCTTCCTTACTGAGGTATTTGATCAGGGGGCGGTATTTGGGCAGGGCGCGGTGTGCGCGCAGCAGGGCCATACCCGATTCCCCGTCTTCGTAGCCCGTGATGCCGTCTTCGAATAGGCTCTTGGCCTCGGCCAGGTACTCGGTCGCCAGTTTGCGCTGGGCGGTCAGCAGGCGTTCTACCCGGGGCTTGAGGGCCAGGTATTCCTGATCTTCACTGCCTTGGGGCACGGGGCCCGAGATGATGAGGGGGGTCCGAGCGTCGTCGATCAGAACGGAGTCGACCTCGTCGATCATGGAGAAGTGGTGCTTGTGCTGTACGCGTTCGCTCAGGGAACGCACCATATTATCGCGAAGATAGTCGAAGCCAAATTCGTTATTGGTACCGTAGGTGATGTCGCACTCGTAAGCGCGGCGGCGTTCGATGGAGTGGGGGCGGTATTTATCGATACAGTCGATGGTGAGGAAGAGGAATTCCATGATGGGTCCGATCCATTCGCAGTCCCGTCGGGCGAGGTAATCGTTGACGGTGATGACGTGGACGCCCTGGCCGGAAATGCCGTTGAGGTAGGCGGGCAGGGTGGCCACCAGGGTTTTACCTTCCCCGGTCGCCATCTCGGCGATTTTACCATGGTGGAGCACCATCCCACCGCTGAGCAGTACATCGTAGAGGATGATGTTCCAAGTGATTTCGCCACCGGCGGCGAGCCAGGAGTTTTTGTAGATGGCCTGGTCTCCCTGGATGGTAATGTAATCCTTACTGGCGGCCAATTGGCGGTCGTGATCGGTGGCCGTTACGCTGATGGTTTCGTTTTCGGTAAACCGGCGGGCGGTTTCTTTGACGAGGGCGAAGGCTTCGGGGAGGATTTCTTTGAGGATTTCCTCCAGGTGATTGTCGCGTTCTTCTTTGAGCTTATCCACTTCGAGGAAAAGGTCTTCTTTGCGACCAAAATCTTGTTCCTGGATGGCATCTTGTGTACTGTTGCGAATATCTTCGTCGATTCCGGCGAGGTGTTCGGCAATTTTAGCTCAAAATTCTTGGGTGCGGTTCCGCAGGTCGTCGTGGCTGAGGGATTGCAGACGCTCGAATTCCGCATTGATTTCCTCGACGATGGGCGCATACTCGGCGACGTCGCGGTCGTACTTGGAACCGAAGATCTTGCCGAGGGTTTTGGAGATTAATTTAAACATGATATTTATTTAGTACGGGTCGCGAGTGATACCGGCAGGACCCGATGAATGGACGTTGGACCAACAAAGATATAAACATTCTCAATCACAATTTGTACCAAGCTTATTAAGGCTTAATTTTGCGACATATTGGCATTTAAAAACAAACTTACGCATGAAATGTTGCCGCTACTTTACCCGTCTGTGTCTCCTGATGCTGCCTTTTTGGCTGGCTTGCGGTACCGCTGAAGAGACCGGTCTGGACATTCGCGAATACTATTTTCCCGCCGAGGAACTCGCCGATGGCCTGGTGTACGAATACCAGCCCATCGGAATGGACAGTATTGGCCCCTCCTACTGGTTTTACAAGAGCCTTCCGACTGATTCGGCCCTCTACCTGACGGGAACTTACTACGAAGCGGACCTGATGGTCAAACAGTTTTTTCGCGCCGAAATTGTTCACAATGGCTGTCTCATGCAGGAATACTACCTCTACACGACCGACAGTACCGGTCGACAGACCCGCTACGACGCCGACATTCAGGCCGCCAATGCCTTCCCCTTCACCGTCCGGGATTCGGGAGGAATCTTCCTCTCCAAATTGGAATGGACCTTTAACGAAGCGCCCCGGCGAACCACAACACTCGTCCGCAACCGTCGTTATATAGGCAAGGCCAGCTATCCCTTCCAAGGGGAGGAGCGCGAATGCGTCGCCTTCGAACTCAAGGAACTGATCGACGATTATGACGAAGGGCACTTGGAACAACAGTACGCCGGGCGCGAACTATACGCCAAGGGAATCGGATTGGTTTACTACATCAAGGAAGTCAGTACGGAGTTTGTACTGGAATACCAACTGGCTGACATTTATCCCATGAGACGCCTAGAAAAGCGTTTAAAAAAGCTGCTGAACGAATAATATGAAATGCCTCACCACAGTACTCCTGTTCTGTACGAGTCTTGCCCTGAGCACTTCCCTCTCCGCCCAGGTCAACGCTCCCACCTTTCTGTGTGTCCAGAGCGATACCCTTTTTTGGGAATTGCCCACCAACAATTGCGGGCCCTTTAACGCGTACGTCGTGTACGCCAGCAATACCCTGGGAGGCCCCTTCGAAGTCCTGGCCAACATCACCGATCCCGATCGGGACTTTTTCCACCACCCCAACCCCCAAGGACTGGTGTGGTACTACTACCTCGAAAGCGATCACGACTGCCCCGGACAGGTGGTCCTCCAATCCGAAACGCTCGACAATCGCGCGCCCCAGGTTGCCCCCATCGAAAGCGTGACCGTCGAGGGAGAGGACGTCCTGATCTTCTGGAACCCCAGCCCCTCTCCCGAGGTAGTGGCCTACATCATTTACCGCGAAGAAGAGTTTGGTACCGTCCCAATCGACACCGTCTTTGGGGATGTCACCACCTACCGCAATACCACCGCAACCACACTACTCAAAACAGAAATCTACTTAATAATCCACATTGATGCCTGTGGCAACACCAGTATTTTTCAAGGCCCACACCGCAGTCTGCTGCTCGAAACCCAGGTCAATATTTGCGAGCAAAGCATCACCCTGTCCTGGGATCCCTACGATGGCTGGACGGACGGGATACTGCGCCAGGAGGTTTGGCTGAGTGTCGACGGCAGCACTCCCCAACGGTGGGAGGAGCTCGGGCCGACGGATACC